>CBFGVM010000023.1:0-20075 GCA_965652015.1 uncultured Alphaproteobacteria bacterium | reverse complement strand
GCCTGCCTGATCATCGTTCTCCAGCGACAGGATGTCGCCGGCCATGCGGCCGTCGGCGCCGAAGCGGCGCCAGACCTGCTTGCGGCCGGGCCAGGTTGCCTTGCCGGCGGAGCGCTTGCGCCGCGGTAGCCCGGCATATTCCTGGAGCTTATAAATGCAATCGAGGCCGGGCGCGTCAGACGAGGTGGTCAGGCTGCTGCCGATGCCGAAGCCGTCGATCGGGGCACGCGATCGGATGATGTTCGCGATCACCGTCTCGTCGATGCCGCCGCTGGCGAAGATGGTCACGTCGCGCAGTCCGCCCTCGTCGAGGATGCGCCGCACCGTCTTGGACAAGGTGATCAGGTCGCCACTGTCGAGACGCACGGCGCCAATCGAGATGCCCGCAGCCTTGAGCCGAGGGGCGAGTGCGACCACTTTCCGCGCCGCCGCCTCGGTGTCGTAAGTGTCGATGAGCAAGGTCAGGTTCTTGGGCCGCGCGCGAGCGAAGTTCTCGAATCCCTCGGCCTCGTCGTCGTGCACTTGGATGTACGAGTGCGCCATGGTCCCGAAGATCGGGATGCCGAACTCCTTGTCGGCCAGGACGGTGGCGGTGCCGGCAAAGCCGGCGATATAGCTCGCGCGCGCAGCCAAAAACCCCGCTTCGGCGCCATGCGCGCGGCGCAGGCCGAAATCGACGAGGCGTTTGCCCGGCGCGGCAAGCACCATGCGCGCCGCCTTGGCGGCGATCATCGATTGGAACTGCAGGAGATTGATGAGACGCGTCTCGACGAGTTGCGCTTCGGGCAAAGCCGCGGTGACGCGCAGGATCGGCTCGTCGGGAAAGAACACCGTCCCCTCCGGCATGGCGTGGATGTCGCCGGTGAACCGCAGGCGGGCGAGATAGTCGATCAGGTTTTTGCCAAAGCGGCCGCTGCTCGCGAGCCAGTCGAGCTCCTCGGGCGTAAAGCGCAACTCGGCGAGAAACTCCAGCACCTGCTCAAGGCCGGCCGCGATCAGAAAACCGCGCTCGCGCGGGAGCTTGCGCACGAAGAACTCGAAGACCGCGGTTTTTGTCTCGCCACGATCCAGGTAGGCCTGCATCATGTTGAGCTGATAGAGATCGGTCAGCAACGCGCTCGTCGCCGGATCCATATTGCCACCTTCGCGGAGAACGCCTCGAGCCGACCCCGCGCCCATCGAGACCGTCTCGAGGGCGAATTCGATCGTATCTTAACGTCAACGGCGGTGAATTGGACCGCGTTTGCAGCGTATGTCGGATATGCGGTGCAAACGCCGCGCCGGCTATGTCGACGAGGCGCTTGTCTGCAGGCGCGGAGCGCCTAAGCTTGCTTGCAAACCCCGTTGCAATAACGGGCAAAACTCCTCCCGTCGCCGCAGGGCAAAACATCGAGGCAGAATGAGAGATGGCCGACGAAGAATTCCCCGTCATTGCACGCTTTGAGGTACGCCGCCGCAGCTACCTCGCGCCGGACGGCAGCGTGCTGCGGCCGCTTCCGGCCTTCGCCTCCGACACCGCCACGCTGCTCGCCCTTTATCGCGGCATGGTGCTCACGCGCGCCTTCGATCTCAAGGCGGTCTCGCTGCAACGCACGGGGCGGCTGGGGACCTACGCGGTCTCGCTCGGCCAAGAGGCGGTCTCCGTCGGCATCGCCAGCGCCATGCGCGAGGAGGACGTCCTGCTTCCCTCGTATCGCGACAACGGCACGCTGCTCTGGCGCGGCACGAAGATGGAGGAGATCCTGCTGTTCTGGGGCGGCGACGAGCGCGGCAACCTTTCATCCGGTCCTGTCCACGATTTCCCCTATTGCATTCCCGTCGGGTCGCAGGCGCCGCACGCTGCCGGCGTCGCTTACGCGTTCAAATTCAGAAAGGAGCCGCGCGTTGCCGTTTGCCTGTTCGGCGACGGCGCCACCTCCAAGGGTGACGTCTGGGAAGCGATGAACTTTGCCGGGGTGCACAAGTTGCCCGTGGTGTTCGTCGCCAACAACAATCAGTGGGCCATCTCCGTGCCGCTCAAGCTGCAAACAGCGTCCGAGACGCTCGCGCAGAAAGCGATCGCGGCGGGCTTTGCCGGCGAGCAGGTCGACGGCAACGACGTCATCGCCATGCGCGCGGCGGCGCAGGAGGCGGTCACGCAGGCCCGCGCGGGCGGCGGGCCGCGCTTGATCGAGGCCATGACGTACCGACTCAGCGATCACACCACCGCAGATGACGCCGCGCGCTACCGTCCGCCGGAAGAAGTTCAGGCGCGCTGGAAGGAGGAGCCGATCGCGCGGCTGCGCGCGTATCTCGTGAGCCAAAAGCTGTGGGGCAAGGCGCAAGAGGAAGAGCTTGCGGCCGAGTGCCAAAAGGCGATCGAGGCGGCGATCGAGCGCTATCTGGCCTCGTCGCCGCGCGCCCCGGAGACGATGTTCGACAATCTCTACGCCGAACTGCCGCGCAGCTACGCCGGCCAGCGGGCGGAGCTCAGCGGAGGTTCCGGTGCCTGAGGTGACGCTCGTCGAATCCATCAATCTGGCGCTGGCCCGCGCCATGGAAGAGGATGGCAATGTGGTCGTGCTCGGCGAAGACGTCGGCATCAACGGCGGCGTCTTCCGCGCCACCGTCGGGCTGCAGCAGCGCTTCGGGGCCGAGCGTGTGATCGACACCCCGCTCGCGGAGCTCCTGATCAGCGGGCTTTGTGTCGGCATGGCGGCGCAGGGGCTGCGGCCGGTGGGCGAAATCCAGTTCATGGGCTTTGTTTATCCCTGCATCGATCAGCTGGTGAACCACGCCTCGCGGCTGCGTAACCGAACCCAGGGGCGGCTGAGCTGCCCCATGGTGTTGCGCACCCCGCACGGCGGCGGCATCCGCGCGCCCGAGCATCATTCGGAGAGCACCGAAGCCATGCTCGCCCATATCCCGGGCTTGCGGGTCGTGATCCCGTCCTCGCCGGAACGCGCCTACGGGCTTTTGCTTGCCGCCATCCGTGATCCGGATCCGGTGGTGTTTCTGGAGCCGACGCGCATCTACCGCGCGGCAAAAGGGCAAGTGGAGGATACCGGCGAGGCGTTGCCGCTCGACGTCGCCTTCGTCCTGCGGCAAGGCCGCGACGTCACGCTGATCAGCTGGGGCGCGATGGTGAGGGAGACGCTCGCCGCCGCCGACGAACTCGCGGCGCAGGGCATCGACGCGGAGGTCATCGATCTTGCAACGCTCAAGCCCTACGACGAGGAGACCGTGCTTGCCTCGGTGACGAAGACCGGACGCTGCGTCATCGTGCACGAGGCGGCGCGCACCGGCGGCTTCGGCGCCGAGATCGCGGCGCTGATCGCCGAGCGCGGGCTCACGTCACTGCTGGCGCCGGTCGCGCGGGTCACCGGCTACGACACGGTGATGCCGCTGCCGCGGCTCGAGCAACGCTATATCCCCTCCGCCTCCCGGATCGTCGCCGCCACGCGCAAGGTCTGCGAATTCGCCTGAAACTTAGAGCGGAGTTTAGGTGAAACCAATCAGTGCGAGCGACACGCTCGGTTTGCTCCCTCCCACGCTTGCGGGGGAGGGTTGGGGAGGGGGTGACTTAAAATGATCTATCATGTTGCATGCCCCCACCCTGTCCCTCCCCCCCCAAGCGGGGGGGGGGCGGGTGTGGGGCCCGCCGGTGTATGCACCCACGGGTTTTGGACGCCAGCCGCACCCGCGCTAAAATTAAGGAAACCTCCATGCGCCAATTCATGCTGCCGGATCTCGGGGAAGGGCTTGAAGAGGCTGAAATCGTCACCTGGCACGTGAACGAGGGTGATCGCGTGGTCGTCGATCAGCCATTGGTGTCGGTCGAGACCGACAAGGCCGTGGTCGAGGTCCCCTCCCCGCAGAGCGGTCGCATCGCGCGCTTGTTCGGCGGCAAGGGCGATCTGATCAAGGTCGGGGCTCCGCTGGTCGAATTTGCCGAGGATGGGCAAGGGCAAGATACCGGGACGGTCGTCGGCGAGCTCGGCCAGGAGGAGCAGACCGCTCGCGAAGCCCCGACGCCGGCGCCCGCGCGCACCTTGCAGGTGCTCCCGGCCGTGCGGGCGCTCGCGCGCAAGCTCGACGTCGATCTCAACCTGGTGCAGGCCACCGGTCCCGGTGGCACGATCACGCGGGCGGATGTGGAGCGCGCGGCCAAGAGTCTCGCCGAAGCGGGCCCGGCCGAGCCGTTGCGCGGCATGCGCCGCGCCATGGCGCAACGCATGGCGGCCGCGCACGCCGAGGTGGTGCGCACCACGGTGACCGAGGAGGCGGACATCGAGGATTGGCGCAAGGGCGAAGACGTCACCATCCGAGTCGTGCGCGCCATTGCGTCGGCCTGCCAAGCCGAGCCTTCACTCAATGCCTGGTACAACGCCGAGGCGGGCGAGCGGCGGCTGATCAAGCGCATCGACATCGGCATTGCCGTCGATACCGAGGGCGGCCTCATCGTGCCGGTGCTGCGCAACGTGGGCGAGCGCGACGCGAGCGACTTGCGCGCCGGCATCGACCGGCTGCGCGCGGACGCCGCGGCGCGCGCGATCCCGCCCGAGGAGTTGCGCGGAGCAACCATCACGCTGTCGAATTTCGGCATGATCGGCGGACGCTTCGCCAATCTCGTCGTCGTTCCGCCCCAGGTTGCCATCGTCGGCGCCGGACGCATCGACCAGCGCGTGCTGGTGCACAACGGCGCGCCCGCCGCGCGCCGCGTGCTGCCGCTCTCGCTCACCTTCGACCACCGCGTGGTGACCGGCGGAGAGGCCGCCCGCTTCCTGGTGGCGCTCAGGACGGATCTAGAACGGGTGTCGTAGCGCGCAAGACGCGCCCAGGGCCGTTGCTGCCGCTCGCCCGCGACCTCGCGAAAACCTGTAGTTCCCGATGCAAGCAGACGCCAAAGAGGCCGGCGAACGGGCTCGAGCCGTTAACCTTGTTCGAAGCGCTCAGGGTTCTTTCCTCGGTCGAGTATCCAATTGCACGGCGATCTCGGCCTGCTCGACAAGAGCAGCGAGTCGCGGGGAAAGAGGCTCCATCCCGTCATCGTATTCGGCCCTAAGCGCTCGCCCCAATGCCATTAACCATGCCATTCGTTTCTCAGACTTCATGCCGTTGCGCTCGTACATGGTTGGCGCCTTCCCGGTCTGGGGTTGCCCCACACCTTAACAAGGATTTATGCGGAACCGTTGCGTTGCTGAGGATAGTCATGCTGCCTTAACGCTCGGCTTAATTGCTGTGGCTGAAACGCAACAGCTTCAGGATCAAAAATCGATTCGAGAAACCTGGGAACACTTTTGCAGCTGGCCCGTTCTTTGGCGGGACGTGATTACAGGGGATATCCATGACTGCCGCCTATCTTGATTTGGCTGCCGCGTCGCGCGGACAGCCAATGGCCCGCGAAAGTTCCTCGGACGAAACGCTGATCAAACGAATCGCGGCAGGCGACCGGCTCGCGATGCGGACGCTTTTCGCGCGTCACCGCGTCGCGGTCTATCGGTGGCTGCTGCGTCTCGTCAATGATGAGGCTCTTGCCGAAGATTTGCTCAGCGACGTGTTCCTCGATGTTTGGCGACAGGCCGCCTCATTCGAGGCGCGTGCTTCGGTTTCGACGTGGCTGCTCGCGATCGCCCGCCACAAAGCCCTCTCCGCGCGCCGGCGCCGAATCGATACCGAGTTCGATGACGAGCTCGCCCTTACGATAGCCGATCCTGCCGACAGTCCGGATCTCGTTCTAGAAAAGAAGACTCGGGCAGAATGGGTGCGCCAGTGCCTGGCCAGATTGTCGCCTGAGCACAGGGAGGTCATCGATCTCGTGTATTATCACGAGAAATCGGTCAAGGAGGTTGCGGGGATCATCGGAATTCCCGAAGCCACGGTCAAAACACGCATGTTCTATGCCCGCAAGAAGTTGGCGGAGTTTATCGCGGCCGCGCAGCAGGTTCATCAGGCTTGAGCAACGCTTGTAAGATCGTGTGAACCGACCAGCGCCGCGATCGTCTGGGCGCGCGGGCCATCAAGAGCGACGAGTTCATGGTGGCCAGAGAGACGGCCGCGCCGGAGCGAAGGCTCGGGCAGATGACGAGCCTCATCAGGACACTTGGCCTGTTGGGAATTTAGGCAAAGATCATCCACCTCAAGTTGATCGACTGCCGCCCTGCGGGACCGTTCGCAGCCCGCTCGACGATTGCGTGTGCCTGCGATCCTCGGCTCCGCGGGAGCGCACGCCGGCTCTACCAAAGCTTGCAGTCGTCAGTGTTTTCAATCAAACTTCCGGCCACAGCGGCGACATGACGTCTGCAGGGGGAGGAGCCATGGCACGAACTCCGCGCGGCGCGTCGCTCAGCGCATCGCAGATGGTCGCGGCGCGCGCGTACACGTCGCCCACGCTCGTCCTGCTGGCGATGGATTGGCCCGCCGGCAAGCGATTTTCCGACTTCTTGGGATTCGCCGTTCTTCGCAGCCCGGGGTTCCATGCCGGAGAGAAGGACGGCTTTCTCTTCAACAAGATCGGGTTCAACCCGCCGGGACCGAATTCACAGCCGCTGCCCAGCAGCGTCGCGCCGTTCCAGAAATTCCTGTGGTGGGATGGCGGGATCAACGACGACGATCGCGGCAAGACCTTCAAATACACGATCACGCCGGTACGCGGCACCGGTCCCAAGGATCTCGTTCTACAGCACGACGCGGAAACGACGATTTCCGTGACCCTGCCGCGCGTGGAGGAAGAGGGAATCGCGACCTGGTTCAACCGCGCCGTTGTCAGCTCGCAGGCTTTCTCGCGGGAATTTCCCGATCCGCAATCAAAAATTCCAGAAGTGATGGATTGGTTGGCCAACGGGCTGGAGGATTCGTTCGCGCGCATCTTGTCCGGCGCCAAGAAGATCGACGGCGCCATCTACCATCTGACCGACAAGCGCTGGGTCGTCCCCGCGCTCAAAGGCTTCAAGGGGGATTTGTCGTTGGTCTTCGAAGACAGCAGCAACGACACCACCGACCGTCCGGCAATCAAGCTGATCAAGTCCAAGCGCTTCGAAGGCAAGCCGCGTACGAAAACCGCCATCATGCATGACAAGTTCCTGGTCGACGTGAAGGGAGGGCGGGTGCTGATGGGGTCGGCCAACTTCACGCCGGAAGGACTGACCAGCCAGGCCAACCTGGTTCACATCTTCAATTCGCCGCAGCTTGCAAAATTGTACGTCGAGAGGCAGCAGCTGATCGCTGACGATCCGACGATCGGGGAAACCGCCAAAGACGCCGGCTGGTCGCGGCAGATCAAGATCGGAAAGACGAAGGTACGGGTGTTCTTTTCGCCGGAGCCGAAGGACGAGCGCGTGTCGATCGACACCGTGATCGCTTCCGTCAAGGGCGCGAAGAGCTCGGTGATTTTCTGCATGTTCGATCCGACCGATCCGCAGCTCATCACCGCGCTGCTCGCGACCAGCGATCGCAAGAAGCTTCTCTACGGATTGCTCAACAGGATCTCGGACCCGACCGCGAAAAAGAACGATCGGTCCGATTCGGGCGAGCCCCCGCGCCAGCCGAGCGCGGCCACGCAGATCAAGGTGACGCTGTTCAATCGCTCGAGGAAGGACAAGAAGGTGTTGGCGTACTCGTTCTTCCGTCCCGGTGCGACGCCTGCCGAATTCCTGCCGGAGCTGAGCTCGGTCGATCTGAGCAGCATGAGCACGCTGCCGCCGCCGAAGGGGGGGAAGAAGAAAGGCGGCCCGCCGGCGGTGCACATCCATCACAAGTTCATCGTCATCGATGGCAACACCGACAATCCCACGATCTATACCGGCTCCGCAAATCTCAGCAACAACTCGACGCATCGCAACGACGAGAACTTGCTCGAGATCAAAGGCAATCCGGACTTGGCGCGGATTTATCTCGCGGAGTTCATGCGTCTCTACGAGCACTATCGGGCGCGAGCGCTCTGGAACTTGGCGCATCGCGGACGAAGAAGGAAGGATCGCGGTGCAGAGGCATTTACGCTCAAACGAAGCAGAGATGCGTGGGTGAAGGGCGCCTACACTCCCGGCACGGCGGACTTCAGAGCGCGCACCGAGCTCGCGGGCGGATGAGCCGGGTCGGAAGGCAACGCACTCGCGAACGGCAGCGCCTTGCGCCAAACGTCTCGGTTCCGCGGCGACCAGTCGAACGAGGAGGCATGCCATGAGCGACCGTGATCAGATCAATCGGCGCGACTTCATCGTCACAACGGCAGGGGTCGCCGGCAGCGCAACCGCGCTGGCAGGAGCCACGCTGACGAGCGCCGAGGCACAGACGTCGCCCCCTCCGGGCTTCGATGCGCAGGAGCCGTTTGCCAAAAATTGGGGAAAGCCGCTGCGCGAGGTCGTGCACGTGGATCCCATCGTGGCCGCGCCGGAATTGGCAAACGACGCGGTCAAGGAGCGGCATCGCATCTACTGCCACCTGCTCATGAAGTTGATGGTCCGCTTCTGGAACGGCAACAAGCGCGGACCGCTTGGATCCTATCCGCGCCGCGTCAAGCAGATGGAGGCGGTGCAGCCGGTGCAGCCGACGCAACGCTACCGCGGCGACATGATCGAGAATCCGGATCGGCTGCGGATCAATTGGGACCGGTACGTCGGCCACAACATCGCCTGCGTCGCGGTCGACGGCAACGGCGAGATCATCGACTTCGATTTCAATCACAACGATTTCTTTCGAAGCTCGGCCGAACACGCCGAATCGCGCATGGTCCGCCGTCTGTTCAGTCTCACCGACGTCTTCGACAGCTGGAAAACCGGCAGCCGAATCGGTGACAGGTCGCGCGCCTTCTCGCTGCAGAACGTCACGCTCTACACGTCGCTGGAATCCTGCGCCCAGTGCTCCGGGGTGATGTCGTTGGGCGGGGTGAAGCAGGTCGTCTATCTGCAGAACGACTTCACCGCCTACATGATCGGCAACATCATGTTCAACCTGGCCAACCCGGTGTCAGGATTGCCGGGCGCGCCCAAGCCGATTGCCGCGTCTGCGGTCGGCCTGCAGCAGTTCCAAGCCCTCAACGACGCGAATCTGGCTTTCGTGAAAGATATTCAGGATGCGAGGGCGCGCAACGATTCGACTCGCGCCTTCTTCATCTCGCCGGACAAGACCTTCACCGACTTCGAACCCTCGATCACCTCATTTCTGTGCACCGATGCGGCCCGCGACATTTTCGAGGTAGGCGGCAAGCAGCTCGACGCCATGACGCTTGAGTTTCCCAACGAGAAGCATCCGGATGAACGCGACGTGTTGACCAATCAGGAATGTCTCGAAGAGGCGCGCAGCTTCTTCAAATACGCCGATCTCGAGGGCTATCGCGGCTCCCCGCACAAGCTATAGAGAATATTCGCGTGTAGCCCGCATTGAGCGTAGCGAAATGCGGGACAAACGGCGCTGCCCCGGATTTCGCTGCGCTCAACCCGGGCTACATGCTGCCGCGGAGCGGTGTCTTTACGGAATGAAGTAAAACGGATTCGGCACCTTGAAGGTGCATTCGGCGAAACCGCCGTCAAGATCGCTCTGCTGATCTCCGATGCTGGCAATGATCGTGTATCCCGCCTCCGCGACCTTGCGACGTTCCTCGGTCTTGAACGCTTGGACCGTAGCATGTGAGTCGTCGTCCGGGCGGGTCACGAGCTTGGCCCAGCCTTCGAAACCGGCGCGGTCGAGATTCCACAGCGTGGCCTGGCGTTCGCTGTGGCGGCGCCCGGTGATGAAAACTATCGCCACGCCTTTGGCTTTTGCGGCATTGAATAGGTCGAGCGCCGGCATGATCACCGGTGCTACAGCTTGCAGGATCCAGGCTTTGAACCCGCACGGGCCGCTCGGCAGCCGATCGCAGGCGCCGTCGCGAATGAATCCGAAATTGTTGGCCTTGATATTCTCCCAGTTCGACAGCGACGTTTCGTCGATATCGAGAACGATCGCGGGCTTGCTGACCTCACCGCCGCGCCGCTCGACATAGGTGCGCGCAGCGGCGAAGACCGCGGCGACATCGCCGTCGTAATCTTTGGCCTGATAGGCGAGCAGCACCTCTTTGACCTTGTCGATATTCAGCGGCGGGGCCGGCGCCTGCGGCACGCGCACTTGCGTCGCGACGGGGCAATCGGCCGCGCCGGTGATATCCGGCGTGCCGGCAAGAGCAACCGCGCCGAGCGCGATCGCAACCGTGCGCTTGAGCCCTGCTGCGAGGCGTTGCCGATGCTTTTGCTGCAGCCCCGGAGCGATCCCAACGGCGAACATTTTCACCCTCCCCCGCCGGCAAGTTACCTGAGGTCTTCTCGCAGGATCTTGTCCGCGGTCCGCAGCGCCAACGCCGCAATGGTCAGCGTCGGATTGGCCGTCGCGCACGTCGGAAAAGTGCTACTGCCGGCCACATACAAATTATCATGATCCCATGACCGCTGGTCGGAATTTACGACGGAACTGTCCTTGTTGCTGCCCATTCGGCAGGTTCCCATAATATGTCCGGCGCCGACGTAGTTCAGACTCACGATTTTGTCGTCGATGAGCACGTCGAACCGCGTAGGCTCGTCTTTTGGGACCTTCTCGGTGAAGTCATCGACTCCCATTTTCTTGAACAGGAGATTTTTCATCCGGTGTGCGGCGACAATTCCCTGTCTCGTATAGTCCGAAAGGTCGTATGAAATTTCCGGGCGGGGCAGGCCCAAGCCGTCCTTGAACGAGTCCGACAACGTAACCCGGTTGTCGAGATCCGGAGTTTGTTCGACAAGGAAGCCGACGCGAAACTGATGCGTGAATTTGTCGCTCAGCGTCTCGACCAGCTTTTTCCCGAACAGAGCTTGGTTGCCGACATTGACTTTGCTCTTGTTCAAACCGTTGACGAAATCGAGGGTCGTCACGTTGGGATCGCCGCCGACCACGAAATTCCAGCCTTCATTGCCGATATCGATACGGAATGCCCCGCGTTTGGCGCGAAACGGCCCATCGCATAAGTCCCCGATGCCCGCCGTGATCAGCGGGCCGCGATACGGATATACCGGCTTCGGCGTCAAACCCCAGGCGACGTAATACGGATGATCCATCAGGTTGCGCCCGACCATGTCGCTGCCGTTCGCGACGCCATTGACGGTCCGGCCGCCGTTTTTCGACATCAACAGCAGCCGTGGAGTTTCGATACCGTTTGCCGCGATGACGTAGATTTTGGCTTTCACGCATCCGCTGGCCCTGGGTCCGGCGTGCCGTATGAAATTGATCTGGCTGATGCGTCCGTTTTCTCCAACGACGATATCGCTGGCGACCGTTCGATCCATGATCTGCACAAATCCGGTATTTGTCGCGTCATTCAACGTCATGCTGGGATCGTATTTCGCTTGGATCGGACAGATCGGAATACAATTCGTGTTACCGGCGCAAGCGCGGCGAGCCTTATAGGGTTGAGAATTGCGCGCGGCCGGAAGGTTCCTCACTCGAATCTCGGTTGGCGGCCTTTCCATTTCCAAGAACCTGGTCTCATCCTCGCTCAATGATTTGAGCGCGTCGGCAACGGCGAGATCGACCAGAGAGTTCGGGATCTTGGGCATCGGATATTTGTAGTTGGCCGGAAATTGGATGCCGAGATACTTTTGCTCCTCCAGATCCGCCGACACCCCGAGTTCCGCTTCGGCCTTACCGTACCAATCATTCAAATCGTCGTAACCGATCGGCCAATCCACGAACTGCGGTACGGATGGGTAGTTCGTTTTCATGCGGAAATCGGCCGGCACGAATCTCAGGCAGGTTCCGAGCCAATGCGCCGTTCCACCCGCGATGCGGTCGTAGGTGCTGGCGAACGGCCGCGGCCCTTTCTGAATGAGATAGCTTTGCTTCGGATCGGTCCAATCGCCGAAGCCTCCCTTGCGGAGAAGACTCAGCACCGTCGGTCGCCCGGCATTCATTTTGCTCGGATCGCTCAGGTTGCCGGCTGCGTCGAAAATCTCCGGCGTGTAAGGACTCTCCGGGACCTTTGCGGGCGCCATATAGAACCGCCGCATAAAGTCGTTGACGTTGGGCGGAATCGGGTCGCCGGCTTCGAGGACAACGACCTTTTTTCGCGCTTTGCCCAATTCATTTGCAATCAACGCACCGGCAAAGCCGGCACCGACGATCGCGACATCGCATTCTATGCAAGCTGCGGCGGCCATTGTCGGCTCCTTGGGGTCTAATTGCCGATGAAATCGGTGCGAGGGCTCGGTGGACGTGCCCAATAGCCGAACTGCATTTCGCTGAACCCCATGGGATGGGCCTGCGCCACGCGCAACGCCCATCCCTGGGTGTATGCTTTCGGCGAGATGATTTCGAACTTGGACGCTTTCGCCGGCGGATTCTCGAGTTCCGCGAGCGCCCGCAAATTATCGGGGTCGTACCAGGCGCCCAAATACCACATCAACACAATGCTGCGGGCCAGATATTTCGTATCCGGCGTTGCCTGCACCTTGTCGATAATGGCCTGGGCGCGATCGGGTGATTTCAGATTGTCCTTGGTAATTTGCAGTAAACGCCTGAGCGTGGCCTGGCGTCTCTTGTTCACCCAATTGAAATACTCTTGTTTGACATCAACCGGATCGGACCCAGGCTCCGATTTCTCGAGGTCGATGTCGGTGAGCGATGGCTGCGGGCGGAATTGGGGCGCCAATTTCGCTTCAGCGATGCCGGTGAGCGCTCCCGACAGCAGCACAAAGAGGATCATGTCTTGGCGAGTCTGCGCCAGGGCTGGATTGTCGACGGCGCCAACGGAGATTGCAGCCGTGGCAGCGGCCGCGCCAGCGAGGACCGTGCGGCGGGTGAAGCCGCCCGCCATTTCATCTTCTTTCTTGCCATGCGCGATCGAATTTGGTCCCGGATGCGGTAAACGGCTCATGATTGGCTTCCTTCGCTCGAGCCCGCCTTTTCACGTTCAATGCGTTCGCAACTCAACGCGCCTTTTCCAGGATGAACGTGAAGTCTGACTGGTTGAAGAATTTCTCGTTGGGATTGGCCGAGGGCCGCTGATAGCTCGTCGCGTTACCGTGACAGGCCATGCAGCTGGACGAGGCAAGGGGGACAGACCCCTGACTGTAGGTTTCAAGCGTGGAATTCGCGAGATAGGTCGGAGCCGGCGCGCAGTTCATGTCCGGCTCTTTCTCGACGTCAGTGTTGGGATCGAGTTCCGGCTTGGCATCAGGCGCGACTTTCCTTGCGCAATTGAAATCGCTCGGCCACTGCGTACTGAGCAGCATGTAATTTTCCCACACGGTACCCTTGAGGATGCCCTGAAATTGCGCGTTCATTTTCTTTGTGTCGGCCGTCAACGGAACCGTGCGAACGATCTGGCTCTTGAATGGGCTGTGGAATTTCAATCCGAGCGATGGCGTCGGATCCCACGGCCGCGGCGGGGTCTGGTTCACCGGACATGTCGTGGTATTGCATCGAGGATTATAAAAACTATACGACGGTTTCAGTTTCCGGGTTTTGATCTCCTGTTCCTCGGGCACATTGTCGACATGTTCGAACGACGTCCATATCCACGGCAACCGGCCCTTCGTCTTATGCATGACGTGGAAGCCTATTAAGCCGAGCGTCTTGCGCAAACAGGGCGTCTCTGTCGTTGGATCGTGACGCGGCAGGGATACGAGCGCATCCACGGTGTGGAATTTTCGCTTCTCTTGCTCCGACTCCAGGACTTTCCATGACACTTTAATAATGATGCCGCCCGGATCGCCGCCCTCGACCTGACCGTCCGGGGGATTTACCCCGGCGGGAAAATCGATCTTCAGGTTGGAAATGGCGGCGCTCTCTTGCTCCTTCTTGCTGTAGAGCCTGTGCTTCTTGATGTAGTCGAACATTTGTCGGTTCATCAGGATATCGAACAGCGCAAAATTTCCCTGCTGGTCGATCAGTGCACCGGTCTTGAACGGCTGGTTGAACGTCTCCTCAATCATGTCGATGACCATGATGTCGGGATTGGCATCGAATTGACTTTTGCATCCCGGGGGAGGAGGAATTTTGTCCGTCCACTCCGACGCGGCCCCTCCCGGCAACATCACGTCGAGAAGTTGCTTGAAATGAGCCTTGTCCTCCCATTTCGCTTTCGTGTTCGGCATGGATTGATCGATCGGACGCCCGTCGGCCGGAGCATTCAGCGCGATAAATGTCAGCCAGGAATAAAAATCGAATCCGCGCTGTAGATTTTCCAGCCGAGTTTTCGTCTTGTCAGGGCCCTCGGTGCTTACGATCTCCTGGCATGGAAGACCGGAATTCAGAATCGAATTCTTGGTTGTTGCGTCGACAGGAGTGAGCCGCGCCGGTACGGCCGGCCTCGGACTTGGCGGATTGGCTGGTACCAAATCGCTCAACAAATTGCAGGGCTGCCCCAACGGTTTTGGAGCTTGCGCGCTCGGCGTTGCCTGCGCCTGCGCTTGCGACGACGGAAAGGAACTAAGCGCTCCAACAAGGCCGAGAACGGCCACGGCGGCAGAGCGGTTATTGCGCATGACTATCATTCCCCCATGAGCGCGCGCCGACACTCGGCGATGGCGCGGGCGCCATCCTGCAGTGACGGGCGACCTGGATGATCGGTGCGAGAGCGGCCGGATTGCCGACGAAGCAAGCGCGCGCCGACCGGCGATGCGAGCGATCGGGCGTCGGCGTTCGGCTTAGCGGCGACGGGACGCAACAGCTGCGGCCGACAATCTACCGTTCGCGCGCCACCATGACCTTGCGCCGATGACGTCGCCGACACGGGTGGCCTCCTCCCAACCGATCGAAAGCCAAAGTCGGTCTGCGCGTCAAAGTTGATTACCGCAACCAATGCTTGTCAAGTAAATTCCGCTGAGAGTCGCTGCGTCACGAATGTTTCACTCGCCAATCACCGCAATGGCGTTGATCTCGATCAGATAGTCGGGCGAGGTCATCTTGCAGATCTCGACCATGGTCGAGGCCGGCGCCGGCGGGCGGAAATATTCCCGCCGCACTTTGTGGATCTGCTCGAAGTGCTCCATGTTGCGGACGTAGACGTCGACGCGGCAGATGTCGTCCATGCTGCCGCCGGCCTGCTCGACCGCAGCCTTCAAGTTTTCGCAGACTTGCCGGGTCTGCGCTTCGATATCGCCGATGCCGGCGATCGTTCCGTCCGCGCGGCGCGAGGTCATCCCGGAGATGAAGACGATGCGGCCGCGCGCCTCGACCATGGTCGCGTGCGAAAAGTGGCCGGACGGCTGGCGGATCTTTGCCGACGTGATCTGCTGCTTAGGCATGCGCTAGCTCCTGAATACAAGAGTGGGCGTCAACTCGCGGGTCGGTTGGCTTGCAGCGCCTCTGCGCCCGCTTTGATCTCGACGAGCACGTTGCGGTACTGCCAATCGCTGCAATTGAGAAGCTCGTGCGGAATACCGGGCTCGCGCCAGATCACCTCTCCCGGTTTTTCCTGCGTTTGGCGGACGCGGCCGTCGTCGAACGTCATCTCGTTTTTGCCTTCCGTGAGCGGCACGATGAGGTACGGCAGCAGATGTTGGTGCCATGGTTGACGCTGGCCCGGATCGAGCGTCACGCTCCACACCCGCACGAATTCGTTCTCGAACAGGATTTTGTCGCCGATCGGTCCCAGCACGCGCATCGTTGCACTCTCCCTGACATGACTCTCATCGGCTAACGCGACTACCACCTGCGACAGCGCCTGCGACGATGATGGGCGCCATGCCACTCATGCTTCAACGCTCCTGCACAGTGAAGGCGAAGTCCCGGCTGATGATCGAGGCGGTCATCGTCGCCCGGTCCGACAACAAGAAGAGAAGCGGACCGACGGCATCCTCCGGCTGCCCGACCCCGACCGTGACGCGCCAATGCGCGTCGTCGGCGCCGGCATTCGCCTCGCGGTACTGCGGCGTGTCGAGCACGCCCGGTGCGATGAGATTGAACCGCACGCGATGGTGCGCGATCTCCTTGGCCGCGCTCTTGGCGAATGCGATCAGCGCCGCCTTGCTGGCGGCATAGGCCGCAGCCCCGCGCCAGCCCTGATGCGCGAGCCCCGACGTAAACGCAACGATGCTGCCGGACCGCCGCGCGATCATGCCGCCCACCACCGCCTGGTAACACCACACCACGCCGTCGAGATTCGTCCGCAACACGCGCTCCCACGCCGCCGCCTCCATCTCGTGGACCGGCGAGCGGGGCTGAATCGCCGCCGCGCAAACGAGCCCATCGATCTTGCCGAACTGGCGCTCCACCTCGCCCAGAACGGCGAACACTTCGGCGCGATCGGAGACATCGAGGCGCCGCGTCGAAATCCCGAGAACCGCGGAGAGCGCCGCCATGGCCGCGTCGTCCACGTCGCAAACCACGACGCGCGCGCCAGCCTGCGCCGCAGCCTGCGCCAAAGCGCGGCCGATGCCGTTGGCGCCGCCGGTCACGACAATGACATCTCCATCAGCCTCGAAACGCGCCCGCATCGTTACGCTCCCCTCGCTCCCAGCAGCCCCGCTTCGAAGTTGCCAATTCCGACACCAGCAGCCGTGTCGACGAGGCTGCGCATGGTCGGTGCATCGAGCCGGCACACGCTCTTGCTCGCTTGTCGCGTCGCCCAGACCAACTCGCCCGGCGCATAGACGCGCTCTACGCCCGCCCCGCGTTTCGAGCGGCTCACGCGCATCGCTTGATCCCGCACGCGCTCGACAAAGCGATCGCCAACGGGAAAGTGACCAGCGTGGATCGCCAGAAAGAAATGGGAACAGCGGTAAGGTTCCGCGGGGTCGCCGTAGAGCGGGCGCACTTCGGCCCCCACCGCGCCGTCCGATAAGCCGCCGCACAAGAGGTCGATGACGAACGCAAGGCCAAATCCTTTCGGACCCGCGGCCGGCAACAGCATGCCTTTGATGGCCGTCGCGGGATCCGTCGTGGGCCGGCCTTGGGAATCGACCGCCCATTCCGCGGGGATGGATTCTCCGGCCGCTGCCGCCAGGCGGATTTTGCCCATCGCCGTCGCGCTCAGCGCCATGTCCGCTTCCACTGGAAACTCGCCAGCTGAGGGAAGCGCAATCGCGATCGGATTGTTGCCGACCAGCGCTTCGGCACCGCCCGGCGCCGGCATCAACGGACGCGTGTTCGTAAGGACGATGCCCACACAGTTCTGCTCGGCCATCATGCGCGCGTAGCGGCCGGCCGTGCCGAAATGAAAGCCGTTGCGCACGGCAACCGCCGCGAGCCCGATTTCCCGCGCCCGCGCCACCGCGAGCTTGACCGCCTGCCGCGACGTCAACTGGCCGAGCGCATTGCCGGCGTCGATGACGATTGCGCCGCCGCGATCGCTGACGACCTCGCCGGCGCTCCGGCGCGATACCGAGCCCTTGTCGATGCGCTCGACGTACATGGGCACCAGCATCACGCCGTGGGAGGCAATCCCCTCAAGGTCTGCGGCAACCAGGTCCGCCGCGACCACTTGCGCGTCCGCGGCTGCAATCCCCACCGCCATGAAAATATCGGCGACGGCTGAGATCAGCCGTTGCGCATCGATCGCAACGGAGTCAGCCGCGTCGGCTGGCATCAGCGCGCGTCCTCGTCGTTGGCGTACCAGGACGGGCGCTGCGGATAATGCGGGCCGTCATAGATTTCGAGCACGATCGTTTCTTCGTGCGCGAGCGTCGGCCCGTGCACATGGCCTTTCGGATTCCAATAGAACGAGCCCGGCGTCAAAGTCACACCGGTCTTGGTGTACTCGTATTTTCCCTTGAGGCAGAACATGAACTGGTTCGACGCATGCAGATGCGGCTCGGGAATGCTCGCGCCGACGTCGAACTTGATCAACGCAATCGACGAGCCGAGCTTTTCGTCCCGCCAGAGCATTTTTTCCGAAACGCCGGCGAGCGACTTCGCGCGCCAGGGAATGTCGTTGCTTTGCAAAAGGACTTCCTCGACGCTCGGCATCCCCGCGGGCATGGGCGGCATCGTCTTTTGATCGGGCATTTTGGTCTCCACTCCTTTATCTTCGACCGGCGCGATCTCCGGCGATACTCAATGGCGCGCAGGCGCCGGCGGCAACCACGACGACATCATCTTTTCTCCCATGCCGACCAGCGCATAGACGAATATCCCGAGCACGGACAGGGCAAACAGCGCCGCGAAAGCGAGCGGCGTGTCGAGTTGCGAGGTGGCGCTCAGCAAGAGAAAGCCGAGCCCCTCGCTCGAGCCCACGAATTCGCCGATCACCGCGCCGATGACCGCAAGGGTGATGGCGACCTTGGCGCCCGTGACCACGAACGGAAGCGCCGCGGGCAGCTGGACCTTGAGGAAGATTTGCAGCGGCGAGGCGTTCAAGCTGTGGGCAAGCTCCAGGAGCTCCCTTGGCGTCGCGCGCAATCCCGCCGCGGTGTCGACGATGATCGGAAAAAACGCGACCAGCCAGACGATCGCCAGCTTCGATTCAAGGCCGGTGCCGAGCCAAACCAGGATCATCGGCGCCAGCGCGACTTTCGGCACCGATTGCAGGGCGATCAGGAGCGGATAGAACATGAGATTGAGCGGCCGCGAATTTGCCACCGCCACCGCGAGCGGAAGGCCGACGAGCAGCGCCAGCAAAAATCCGTACAAGGTCTCCTTGAGCGTGATCCAGCCTTCGCTGAGCAGGAGATCGCCGCGGATGATCAAGGAGCGCAGCACCTTGTCCGGCGAGGGCAGGACAACCGTAGGAATATTGAAGAGCCAGCACGCGAGCACCCACACCGCAATGATCAGGACGACCCCGGCGAGCGGGTAGAGGAATTGCGAAACGAAGCGCGATCTCATGATGCCTCCGCCGGTGCGACCACACCGAGCGCCTCGCTGGCGATCCGTTCGGCCGTGGTGAACGCACTCGTAAAACGCACTTTCTGGCTGCGAGGATAAGCGAGCGGGATCGGCATTTCCTTCACCACGCGCGCAGGCCGTTTGCTGAAAACGATGACCTTGTCCGACAGATAGATAGCCTCGGAGATCGAGTGCGTGACGAACAGAACCGAGGCTTTGGTCTCGTGGCGGATGCGAAGCAGCAGGTCGTTCATCTCCATCCGGGTGAGCTCGTCGAGCGCGCCGAACGGCTCGTCCATGAGCAAGAGCCGCGGCCGGTGAACCAGCGCGCGACAAAGCGCGACCCGCTGTTGCATTCCGCCGGACAGTTGATGCGGCCGCGCCGAGAGAAAGCCGCTCAGCCCCACCAGCTGCAAAAGCTCGAGCGCATGCCGGCGCGCCGCGGCGTCGTTCTTCTTCAGGATCTCCATCGGAAACAGAACATTATCGAGCACATTGCGCCACGGCATTAGGGCCGGCGCCTGAAACACGAAGCCGTAGTCGCCCATCGGCTTGGTCACTTCGCGCCCGGCGATCACCACCGACCCGGCCGATTTCGGGATCAGTCCGCCGACGATGCGCAGCAGCGTGGTCTTGCCGCATCCGCTGGGGCCCAACAGCGTGATGAGCTCGCCTTCTTCGAACTGAAAGCTTGCATCGTCCAAGGCCACGACAGGCTCGCGCGCCGTCCAGCCGATCTCGTCGAGCTGAAACACCTTGCGTACGTTCTTGATGACCCCGAACGCCATCAAAGAGCTCGCTATCACCAGCCCGAAACCGAGCAACCGCGCGGAGCCCAATCGCCGGACAAATGACAAATGCTCATGAGGAGAAAAATCTTTCGACGCCCTGCATCTGTCTCGAATGCGATTGAGAAGAGGATGCCGGGCTGCACGCGTGTCACTTCGGCTCGAAATTGGCGTTCATTTCCTTGCTCCAGAATTCCGGCGCCCATTCCGGCCCCCATATGTAGGGCAATTCGTTCCAATCGCGGCATTCCCATTTGTCGCTGATGCAGTCCATGTCGGCGTAGTACTCGACCCAGCTTCCCCAGGGGTCGCGGATATAGTGAAACAGATTGGAGGCCAGCGCGTGACGACCTGGACCGAAGCTCTCCTTGTAGCCCGCCTTTCGCATGCGCCACAGACCAAAGCCGATGTCATCGATGCCGCCAACTTTGAAACTTGCATGCTGGAGACCGCGGTGCGTATTCGGGATAAGGCCAAAGCAATGGTGATCGATGACGCCATCACCTGCAGCCATGAAGGCGACCTTGCCGCTGGCGCGGT
>CBFGVM010000022.1:0-20174 GCA_965652015.1 uncultured Alphaproteobacteria bacterium | reverse complement strand
GGGGCGAACGACAGCTCGGATCTACTTCGCCTTCTCGTAGGGATAGATCACCTGGCCGGAGGCATATTTGGACGGCGTCAGCACGACCTGGGTCGACATGTCCTTGAACTGAGCGACGTCGTTGCCCTTGACGTTCTGGAACTGGATCTGCAGCACGCGCGACTGCGCCCATTCGCCGTCCTTGCCGAACCTCACGTCGCCGACCACGGTCTTGAACGTGTTGGCACGGATGTAGTCGGCAAGCTTGTCATCGTTGAGGCTCTTGGTTGCGACAATTGCCTGCGCCAGGACTTCCATCTGCGCATAGCCCCAGGGCCCGATGTAGTAGCCGAGCGGGTCGACGCCCTCCGAGCCTGCCCTGGCCTGATACTTCTTTAAGAAGTCGGTCACCCCGGGGAAATCCATCTTCGGGACCGGCAGCCAGAAGTCGTAGTTGACGAAGCCGTTGAGCAACGTCCCCAGCTGCGTCTTGATGGCGGTCGCCTGCAGGCCGACCAAGCCGCCGCCGATCATCTTCGGCTTGAAACCGATTTCGTTGATCGCCTTCACCATACCGACCGAATCCGGCGGGTACGAGCAGATCACCACGATGTCCGGATTTGTCGCTTGGATGGCGCGAACGATCGGCGCGAAGTCGGTGGTCGATGGCGGATAGCGCTTGTCGTACACGACCTTGAGCCCGGCCACCTTGGCGTTGTCGCGGGCACCCTCGGAGGCGTTGACGGAGAACTCCGCGTCGGCGGCGACGATCGCCACTGTCTGCGGCTTCGGATTCTGCGCCATGGCAGTGTCGAAGAAGCCCTTGGTGAAGGCAGTCTTCGGGGTCGGCCCGGACGGAATCATCGCGAAGTAGTTGGGATAGTGAAACTCACTGTTGACCGCGAGCCCGAACAGGCCGATCAGCATCTTCTTCTTCTGCACGACGACCGGCATCGCCGGCGCCAGCATGTTGGTGCCGTAACCTCCGATGATCAGATCGACCTTGTCGACGTCGAGCAGCTTGGTGTAAATGCCGGGCACCGTGGCCGGGTTGGTCTGGTCGTCGTAATAGATGAGCTTGACCGGACGTCCGAGCAGCCCGCCCTTGGCGTTGATATCCTCCTCCCAAATCTTCTGCGCGAGCAGCGCCGACTTGCCGTTGGGCGCAAGTCCGCCGGTTTGAGATATGCCGTAACCGATCTTGATCGGCTCGCCGGATTGCGCCCAGGCTGCGCCCGCAAACAACAGTGCGCACGTCGTCAGCGCCGCAAGCGCCCGGGCAAGGCAACTCACTGCCCAGCATGTTGCATCATGCAGCATCGTCATCCTCCCACTGCAATCGTGTTGTGGGTCCATCTTATGGGCAACAGGCGAGGCTGCGCTAGTGGCGGCCCCGGTCAATCGGCGCTAGCGCGTGGAATCACCGCCTTCGACGATGATGGTCTCGACCTCGCCCGCGCCGTTGCGGCGGAAGGCGGCGGCGCGGTCGTATTCGGGCGAGGTGAAGCAGGCCACGCCCTGCTCGAAACTTGGGAACTCGATCACCACGAAGCGCTGAAACTTGGCCGGTCCCTCCATGATCTGATAACGGCCCCCGCGCGCGAGCACCTTGCCGCCGAATTTGGCGATGATGCCCGGCACGAGGTCGGTGTATTTCTTGTATTCGATCGGATCATTGATCTTGGATCGCGCAACCCAGTAGGCCGGCATGATGGTGTCCTCGCTCGCATCTGCTCCTGCCCGTCGCTTGCGGCGACGGCAGACGGTGACGGCGGAAATTCAAGCATAAGGAGTGCTGCTCATGGCGCGCAAGTTGATCGATATTTCAGTGCCGCTGGAGAACGACGTTGCGGCCGATCCGCCGGGCTATGCACCGAAGATCGACTATTTCACGCACCGGCAGACGGCCGCGGAGGTGATCAAGTTCTTCCCCGGGCTGCGCGAGGAAGATTTGCCCGATCGGGAAGGCTGGGCCATCGAGTGGATCCGGCTCTCGACCCACAACACCACCCACCTCGACGCGCCGTGGCATTTCGCTTCCACGATGGATCGCGGCAAGCGCGCGATCACCATCGACGAGGTCCCGCTCGAATGGTGCTTTCAACCCGGCGTCAAGCTTGACTTCCGTCATTTCCCCGATGGTTACGTGGCCAGCGCCCGCGACGTCGAAGTCGAGCTTGAGCGCATCGGCCATCAACTCGCGCCGCTCGAGATCGTGCTGGTGAATACCAGCGCGGGCGCCGCCTACGGCCGTCCCGATTATGTGAGCAAGGGCTGCGGCATGGGCCGCGCGGCGACCCTTTATCTGCTCGAGCGCGGTGTGCGCGTGACCGGCACCGACGGCTGGAGCTGGGATGCGCCGTTCGTCCACACCAAAGAGAATTATCTCGCGACCGGTGACGCCAGTCTGATCTGGGAAGGCCACCGGGCCGGCCGCGAGATCGGCTATTGCCACATCGAAAAGCTCCACAATCTCGAAGCGCTGCCGGCGGACGGCTTCATGGTGAGCTGCTTTCCGGTCAAAGTGCGCGCCGGTTCCGCCGGTTGGACGCGCGCCGTCGCGATTATCGAATAGCGATCCTTAGAGTGCCTTATGCCGCGGGCACGCGAGGTTGACCCTCCTACCGACGCCACCTAGCATCGCGCACCGTAGGAACCGGCGCGTCCTCGAGCACGGCGCGATCCTGGAGGACAGCATGGATAGACGCGGCTTCATCTTCGGCTCCGCCGCCACAGCGGCGACCCTCAAGGCATCCTTCGCGCAAGACGCGGCCTATCCGACGCGCGCGATCGTCATCGTCAATCCGTTCCCGCCGGGCGGCGCGGTGGATGTGGTCGGCCGCCCTCTCGCCGCGGCGATGGAGCCGATGGTGCAGAAGCCGGTGGTGGTCGAAACCAAATCCGGTGCCGCCGGTCAGGTCGGGGCGCAGTTCGCCGCCAATGCCAAGCCGGACGGCTATACGCTGCTTCTCCATCTCACATCGATCTCCGGCTTCGCCGAGGTCGACAAATTGTTCGGCCGGCAGCCGAAATTTACCAATGCCGACTTCATCCCGATTGCGCGCTTCGTGGCCGATCCGTGCGTGCTGATCGTCAATGATCAACAGCCCTACAAGACCCTCAAGGAACTGGTCGAAGACGCCAAGAAGCGGCCGAACGAAATCATCTTCAGCTCGTCGGGACTTTACGGTGCGCTCCACATCCCGACCGCGCTGTTCGCCGCCGCTGCCGGCGGCTTGAAGCTGCGACATTTGCCGACCCAGGGCGGCGGGCCGGCATTGACCGCATTCCTCGGCAACAATTCACATATCTTGGTGTCGTCGATTTCGGCGAGCATCTCCCAGATCAAGGCCGGCAAGGCGCGGCCGCTCGCCTTGTTCGGCGCGCAGCGCTCGAAGGCGCTACCCGACGTGCCGACCATGAAGGAATTGGGCTACGAGATCGAATATTATCTCTGGGTCGGCCTGTTCGCGCCCAAGGGCACGCCGGCGGAGGTCATCACCTACTTGCGCCAGGTGGCGAACAAGGCGGCGCACAGCGAGCAGTTCAAAGCGGCGCTTGCCAATCTCGGACAGGAACTCGCCTACATGGATCAGGCGGAATTCGCGGCTTTCTGGGAGGCCGACAGCAAGCGCATCGAGGCCGCGATCCGCTCGATCGGCAAGGTCGAGGGATGAATTCGGCCGGGTCGCAAAGCGCGACACACCGAGCGCGTTGAACTCCGTACAGCACTTGCGGAGGCTGGAGGCGACGGCGTGACGCTGCGTACCGACCACATCGCCGGCCTCATCTTTGTCGCGTTCGGCCTTCTGATCATTGCTCTCAGCGGCGATTTACCGTTTGGCACGCTGTCGTTCCCCGGCGCGGGCATGATGCCGAAGCTCGCGGCCGGATTCCTCATCTTGTTCGCTCTGCTGCTCATCCTGCGCGCAAAGGAGAGCGCGCCGATCGCAACCGTGCCCTGGAGTGACCTGCGGCACGCCACGCAGGTTGTCGCGATCACTGCCACCGCCGTCGCGCTCTATCAGACGCTGGGCTTCCTCATCACGATGCCGCTCTTGCTGTTTGCATTGACCTTCGGCACCGAGCGGCGCAACCCGCTTGTCGCCGCAGCCTTCAGCATCGGCGCGGTCGCGCTGACCTATCTGCTATTTGCCGTGGCGCTCAAGACGCCGCTCGAGCGGGGCGTTTTCGGATAACTGGCCATGGGCACGGTAGAAAGCCTGCTGCTCGGCTTTTCGGTCGCACTCCAGCCCGATGTGCTGTTGTATGCCTTTCTCGGCTGCCTGATCGGCACCATCGTCGGCGTATTGCCCGGTATCGGGCCGCTTTCCGGGATCAGCATTCTGTTGCCGGTGACCTTCGGGCTCGACACCACCAAGTCGGTGGTGATGCTGGCCGGCATCTATTACGGCTCGCAGTACGGCGGCTCGACCACTGCGATCCTGATGCGCCTCCCGGGCGAAGCCGCCTCAGTCATGACTTGCATCGACGGACATGCCATGGCGCAGAAAGGGCGCGCGGGCGCGGCCTTGTGCATCGCCGCAGTTGGCTCGTGGATCGCGGGTACGTTCGGAGTGATCATGCTGACGCTGATCGCGCCCCCGCTCGCCGCATTCGCGTTGCGCTTCGGGCCGCCGGAATACACCGCGCTGCTCGTGCTCGGCCTCATCTTCCTGGCCTACATGTCTTCGACCTCGTTGCCGCGCACGCTGCTGATGGCGTGTTTCGGGCTCCTGCTCGGCACCGTCGGCATCGACAACATGACCGGGCACTTCCGCTACTCCTTCGATATCGCCGAACTTGGCGACGGAATCGGCATCGTCCCGGTCGCGATCGGCTTGTTCGGGCTGGGCGAGATTTTGTCCACGCCGTCCGCCAAGGTCGTCGGCAAGGTGATTGCGCCCAAGCTGCGCCAACTCCTGCCCAGCCGGCGCGAGTGGCGGCAATCGGCCATGCCGATCGCGCGCGGCTCGGTTCTCGGCTTTCTGATCGGTCTCACGCCGGGCTCCGCTCACATTATTTCGAGCTTCCTCTCCTACGCGGTCGAGCGGCGGCTCTCCAAGCATCCAGAGGAGTTCGGCAAGGGCGCGGTCGCGGGCGTGGCCGGACCAGAATCCGCCAACAACGCGGCGTCGACGGGCGCGTTCGTGCCCATGCTGGCGCTCGGCCTCCCCACCGGCCCAATTACCGCGGTGCTGATCGCAGCGCTGATGATCCATGGCGTCCCGCCCGGGCCGACGCTGGTGAACGAGCATCCCAACGTCTTCTGGGGCTTCGTCGCCTCGATGTATGTCGGCAATCTGATGCTGCTCGCGCTCAATCTGCCCCTCGTCAGCGTTTTCGTGAACGTGCTGCGGATCCCTTATGCTTACCTCTATCCGCTCGTGATCATGTTTTGCATCATCGGCGTGTACGAAGTCAGCCACTCGATCATCGACGTGTGGATCATGCTGATCATGGGGGTCATCGGCTATGGTTTGCGCAAGTTCGGCCTCGATCCCGCGCCGCTCGTGCTCGGGCTGGTGATCGCGCCGACGTTCGAGATGTCGTTGCGCCAATCGCTGATCATGTCGAACGGCAACTGGACGATCTTCTTCCAGCGCCCGATCGCCGCGGTGCTGCTCGGCGTGTGCGCCATGCTACTGGCATTGGCGGCGCTATCGGCCATCCGCAGCCGCAGGGACTGGCGCAGCCGGCTGGCCGAGGCCGAAGCCGGGGAGAAACGCTAACGGGTCTGCGGGTCAGCAGATTGCAGCCGAAGCGGAGCCGGAACGCGATCGCTCACGCCCACAGCCGCTCGTGCTCCAGCCCTTTGTAAAGATCGGCGACGTATTCGCCATAGCCGTTGAAGATAAGCGTCGGCCGGCGCTCGTTTCGTCCGATGAGTTCTTCCGTGGCTTGGCTCCAACGCGGATGCGGCACCTGCGGATTGACGTTTGCCCAGAAGCCATATTCGGCTGCCTGCAATGCCTCCCAGTAGCTCTTCGGCCGCTGGTCGGTGAAGCTGAAGCGTACGATCGACTTGATCGACTTGAAGCCGTATTTCCAAGGCACCGCCAAACGTAACGGCGCGCCCTGAACTTTCGACACCGGTTTGCCGTAGGCGCCGGTGACGAGAAAGGCCAGCTCGTTGGTCGCCTCCGCGATGGTCAGGCCCTCGACGTAGGGCCAGGGATACCAGGTTTGCTTCTGGCCGGGCGCCACCGAAGGATCGAGGAACGTCTCCATCCGCACGTATTTTGCCGAGGCCAAGGGTTTGGCCAATTCCACCAGCTTGGCGAACGGAAAACCGCTCCACGGAATGGCCATCGACCACGCCTCGACGCAACGATGGCGATAGAGGCGCTCCTCCAGCGGCATCTTGCGGATGAGTTCATCGATCCCGATCTCCTGCGGCGCCTCCACCATGCCGTCGATTTTCACCGTCCATGGCCGCAGCTTGAGCGCCTGCGCCGCCTTGGCCACGGTCTTCGTCGAGCCGAACTCGTAGAAGTTGTTGTAGCTGGTGTTGATCTTCTCGTCGGTGATCGGCCGGTCGAGCGTGTATTTTTCATTGCGGCCAACCGGATAGAGATCGCTGGTCGGGTCCGGCAGATCGCTGATGCGCTGGGCGAGCGCAAGCTTAGGCGCGAGCGACAACGCGGCCGCACCACTCGCCGCCAGCAAACCGCGGCGGCTCAAGAACAGGCGTTCGGGCGTGGCAAGGCGTTCGGGGATTTCCCACCCGCGGCGGCGAATGACGTGCATGGCCCTCCTCCAAATCAAGGCGAAGTCCTCGATACGCCCGCCATCCATCACGGGCAAGTCACGGCTGCGACAGATCATGCCCCCGAGGCGGGAACCGACACGCGCAAGGCCGCGTTCTTAATGCATTGCAGTGTAGCGCGGCCATTTTCATGCACGAGCGCGATAGTCGCGATTATCCGGTCGTGGAGAACATGCGGCTCCAGAACGCGTTCTGGACGTGGGAGCGCGCGACGTGGGTCGTACTGGCAATCATTCTTCTGATCGCGCTTACCGGCTTGTTGGCGCACGGGCCGCTGAGCCAGAGAACAGTGGCGGATGCCGGACTGTCGTTGACTTATGAGCGTTTTCAGCGCGTCACCGCGTTGACGCGATTGAGCGCAAGGATATCCCTGTCCTCCGGCGATGAAGCGAATTTGACGCTGAGTCCCGCCTTCGCCGAAAACTTCCAGATCTCGGACATCGAACCCCGCCCACTGCGAAGCACCGCCGGACCGGGCGGCCTTGAATTCGTATTTCAGGCGCCAGCCGCGAGCGAGCTCTCGCTCGTGATCTGGGCCCATCCACGCTCGTTCGGATTGTTCGATCTATCCGCCGCCGCCGGTTCGCAAGGCCGGGTGGCGTTCTCCATCCTAGTCTATCCGTGAAACCGCCATGGACAGTGTCATCAAGTCACTCGTGGTCTATTTCGTACTCTGGCTCGTGATCCGGTCGACCGGCCGGCGCACGCTCGGTCAGTTGACCGTGTTCGACTTCATTCTCTTCCTCATCATCGGCGGCGCGGCACAACGCGCATTGATGGCACAGGACTATTCGCTCACCCATGCCTTCCTGGTGATTGCGACCTTCGTCATTATCGACATTGCGGTATCCTTCGTGGAAAGAGACGTACCGAGCATCGCCAAGATCCTGAAAGGCGTTCCGACGGTGGTGGTCGAGAACGGCCACGTCCTCAGCGGGCGATTACGGCGGTCCCGTCTCACCGAGGAAGACATACTCGAGGCGGCGCGGCGTGCTCACGGGCTTGAGAGAATGGACGAGATCAAATTTGCGATCCTCGAAGCCAGCGGCCGGATTTCGATCATTCCGAAAGACCGCGGCTGACCATTTCGGCCGCGCCGATATCAAATCAAGGTCCTCAACATCAGATGCGCGCCCAGTAGCAGCGAGCCCACGAAGAAGCAGATCCGGAACGTTTCGGAGCGTACGCGTGCGCGCACCCATTGGCCAAGCCCCATGCCGAGGAGCGCCGGCGCGAGCGCGAGCAGTGAAGCGCCCGCCACCGAGATTTGCAGCGCGCCGTCGCGCACGAGACTCGCGGCCAGCGCGAGCGTGGAGACCGTGAAGGAAAGTCCGAGCGCCTGCACCAGAGCGTCCTTCTTGAGGCCGATGGCCTGCAAGTAAGGAGCCGATGGAATCATGTAGACGCCCGTCGCGGCGGTCACGACGCCGGTGACCGCTCCGATCAACGGCGAAAGCCAGGGCTCAAGCCGCGCCGGCACGGAGAATTCGACCGAAATCAGGCCGAGCAGGCCGTACAGCGCGAGCACCGCGCCGAGCCCGATCGAGGCCCGCGCGCCACCATCGGCGGTGAGCAGGCCGCCGCCAGCCCACACGCCCACGCAGATGCCGAGCAGCATCGGCCACAGCCGTCGAGTCAGCGGCGCCAATTCGGGCCCCATCGCCTGCCAGACATTGGTGAGGAGGGACGGCGCGACCAGAAGCGCGGCGGCCTGCGCCGGGGTCATGATCACCGCGAGCAGTCCCATCGCGACAGTCGGCAGCCCGAGACCGATCACTCCCTTCACGAATCCCGCGACCACAAATGTCAGTGTGACGGCGGCGAGAGCAGAGAATGCCATGCGCCGCGTATAGCAGGCGACGTACGGTGTCGAACTTCGAATGTGACGAACAGAGGCTTCGCAAACAGCGGAGGACGGATGACGGACGATACTACTGTCCGCAGTCCCTCCTCCGTCCTCCGATTATGCCGCCGCCGCTTTCCGCGCGGCGACGATCTGATCGGCGGTGCGGCCCATCAGTTCGGCCATATGGTCGAACTTGAAGGTGAAGCTGCCGACGCCGGCGGTGGCCGAGCGCACCTCCACGATGAGATCGCCGATCTCGGATTCCGGCATCTGCACGCGTACCACGTCCCAGCCGTCCCAACCCTCACGCGTGTCGAAGCCGAGAATCTGACTGCGCCGTCCGGACATGAGCCCGTTCATCTTGGCGGTCGCTTCCGACGGGCAGACGATCTCGACCTGGTAGATCGGCTCGAGCAATACAGGATGACACTGCGGCAGTCCCTCGTGGATCGCGAGCCGCCCGGCGAGCTGGAATGCCATGTCGGAGGAATCGACCGTATGGTATGACCCGTCGATCAGCTTGGCCGAAACGTCGACCACCGGGAAGCCTAGGGGCCCGTGCTTGAGCGCCTCAATGACGCCTTCCTCCACCGAAGGGATATAATTGCGCGGCACCACGCCGCCCTTGATCTCCTCCGTGAAGCTGAAGCCCGAGCCGCGCGGCAGCGGCTTGATGTCGAGAACGACGTCGCCGTATTGGCCGTGGCCGCCCGACTGCTTCTTGTGGCGACCGCGCTGCACGATGCCCTTTTTGATGGTCTCACGATAGCCGACCGTCGGCTTGTGGCTGGCCGTGGCTATACCGAAGCGATCGGCGAGCCGCTCGGTGGCGACGCGCAGCTGCATCTCGCCCTGTCCCCACAGCACCACTTCATGCGCTTCGGCATTGTGCACGACGCTGATCGAGGGGTCTTCCTCGAGCAGCTTCGCCAGCGCCTGCCCAAGCTTGACGTCGTCCTTGCGCTCCTTGGCCGCGACCGCGATGGCCAGCACCGGCGGATGTGGAACGACTTTGCCGACCGGCGGATGTGGCTGCTGGCCATCGCTCAACGTGCCAGCAGTTTTGGCGTGATCGAGCTTGCCGAGCGCCACGGTATCGCCCGCTTCCGCGGCCGCACGCTTTTCGGTGTGTTGGCCCATGAGCTTGAAAACCGCCGCGACCCGCCCGGTCTGTCCGTCGCCATTCACGAGATTGGCGCCGTCTCCGATTTTGCCGGAGAGCACGCGGACTACGGACATCTTCCCGCCGTGTGCGCTATTGATGGTCTTAAGCACGTAAGCGACCGTTTGGCCGGCCTTCAGAGCCAGCCGCTTTGCAGTATCAGCAACGCCGGGCGACTCGTGCCGCAGAGCTTTCAACAGCCGCAGCACGCCGTTGGTGCGCGTGGCGGAACCAAGCAACACCGGGCACACCAGGCCTTCCCGCAACTCCTTGGAAAGATCGTCGAACACCTTGTCGCGCGGTGGCTGAACGTCTTCGAGCAGCTGCTCCATCAACTCGTCGTCGTGGTCGGCGAGAGTCTCCAGCATCGAGAATCTCGCGGTCTTCTCGCGATCCAGCGCATCGCCTTCGAGCGGGATGACTTCCGATGGGGCGTGCTCCTTGTAAACGAACGCGCGCTCGAGCGCGAGATCGACGAACCCGGTGATGATCTCGCCGGCGAAAGTCGGGATCTGTCGCAGCAGCAGCTTACTGCGCGAAGCGGGCTGCAAGACCCTGAGCACCTCGTGAATTGTGGAATCGGCTTTGTCGATCTTGTTGACGAAGAGAAAATGGGGAATTTTCTGATCTTCGAGCTCGCGCAGGATGAGCTGAAGCTGTGGCACCTTTTTCTCGTCGAGCTCGCAAACGACGACGGCCGCGTCGACCGCCGGCAGTGCCGCGCGCATGTCATGGACGAATTCAACCGAGCCGGGACAATCCACGAACGTATAAGTATCGCCTTTGAAATTCGTGCTGGCCACGGAGAGCTCGACGCTCATTTTGTGATGACGCGATTCCTTGCTCCCGTCGCCGACCGTGTTCTCCCCGTCGACCGTGCCCTGGCGCTGGATCGCGCCGGTGCGGGCGAGGATCGCTTCGAGCAGCGTCGTCTTGCCGCTCTGGAACGGGCCCACCAGCGCGATGCACCGTGGACCCGTAGCTCGTGTGCCGTTCTGTGCCATCTTCCGCCTCCCATAGCGACCGAGACGCGGTCCGCTTCGAGACCGTTTGCACCATCGTTTCAGGCCGGAGGGGGACTTGGCAAGAGGCGTCGTATCCCGCGCACGAGCGCGCGATCCGGATGGACACGCGATTGCTGTATGCCAACGAAAACGGCCGCCTGGAGAGGCGGCCGTTCATCCAATCGAGCTTGCGTAACGTCAGGGGCCCGCACGCAGACGGAGTTCCGCCACACCGAGGGCGAGATTGAGCCCCACAGCGGTGGACACCGAGATCGGCTGCAAGGCGATCGTGCGGTTGGAGCCGCCGATGAGAACGTTGGCGCCAAGCCCCGCGGCGACCGTTACCTGGCCGCTCGCGCCGAAATAGTCGCCGGCGAGAAAGCCGCCCCCAGGCGGCGCGACACTGTCGGTGAACACCGCCCATACCATCACGCCGCCGCCCGTGGCTCCGACATCGAGCCCGAACTTGGTGATCGACCCGCTGTAGGTCTGTTGCGGGCCGGGCGGTTCGGGCGCGAACGTGCAAGCGACCGACTTCTCCGAGCCGATGAGGAGTCCGATGCCGGCCGAGATATCGCAGGTCAGGACACCAGCCCGCACTCGCTGGGCGGCTGCTGGAGTGGCGGACGCAATGGCCAATGCAAGCGCGGCTGCCCCGACGGCATAACGAAACATATGAACCCTCCTTTTGTTCGATTGCACAGCCCCGCCGGATGGCGCGAGCCGCCCTTACGCAAGATCGCGATGATTATGTCAAGTTGCCGCAGAAGCGCTGGATGCGCCGGCACGCTTCTTCCAGGTCCGCGGTCTTGGTCGCATAGGAGATGCGGAAGGCGGGACCGAAACCGAACGGCGTACCCTGCACAACCGCCACGCCCTCCGCCTCCAACAGTTCGGTGACGAAGTCCTGGTCGGTGACGAGCTTTTGGCCGGTCGGCGCGGTCCTGCCGATGGTGCCGGCGCAGGACGGATAGACGTAGAACGCGCCCTCGGGCTTCGGGCAGCGTATGCCGCGTGCCTGGTTGAGCATCGAGACGCACAGGTCGCGCCGCTCCTTGAAGATCGCATTGTGCTTGGCGATAAAGTCCTGCGGCCCGTCGAGCGCCTCGACCGCCGCCCACTGCGCCACCGCCGTCGGGTTCGAGGTCGACTGCGATTGGACCATCGCCATCGCCTTGATCAGCGGCTCGGGTCCGCCACCGTAACCGATCCGCCAGCCGGTCATGCAGTAAGTCTTGGACACGCCGTTCACCGTCAGCGTGCGATCGTAGAGCCGCGGCTCGATCTGGGCCGGGGTGGTGAATTCGAACTCGTCGTAGACGAGGTGTTCGTACATGTCGTCCGTCATCACGTAGACATGGGGATGCCGGACCAGGACGTCGGTCAGCTGCTTGAGCTCGGCGCGCGTGTACGCCGCCCCGGTCGGATTGGACGGCGAATTGAGCAGTACCCATTTGGTCTTCGGCGTGATCGCACGCTCGAGCGCCTCCGCACTCATCTTGAATCCTGACTCGAGGGTGGTGGGCACGCTGACCGGCTCGCCGCCCGCGAGCATGACCATCTCGGGATAGCTCACCCAATAGGGCGCCGCGAGGACCACCTCGTCGCCCGGATCGAGCGTCACCACGAACGCGTTATAGAGCACCTGCTTGCCGCCGGTGCCGACGATGATCTGGCTTGGCTTGTAGTCGAGGCCGTTCTCGCGCTTGAACTTGCGCGCGATGGCGGCCTTGAGTTCCGGGATGCCGTCGACAGCGGTGTACTTCGCCGCCTTGCCGCCTTCGATCGCCTTGATGGCGGCACGCTTGATGTTCTCGGGCGTGTCGAAGTCCGGTTCGCCGGCGCCCAACCCGATCACGTCACGGCCGGCAGCTTTGAGCGCCCGCGCCTTATCCGTCACGGCGATCGTGGCGGACGGCTTGATGCGCTTGAGCGATTCTGCGAGCAGGGCCATGAGAATCTCCGATTGCCGGGCGCGAGCTTCCTAATAGGCGCAGCCGCCGGCGGCAAGTCTCAATCGCGGACGCACACACAACTGTGACGCCGCCGGGACGCGACGGGAGCAGACCAGCATTGGAACCGGTTTGGACAGATTCGCGGAAGACGATCCGCGTCAGCGCATACGTGCTCGCTGCTAGACCGCGTGCTTTCGTCGCCCTTTCCGGCTAGACTGCTCGAGACCCGAAACGCAGTCCCCGGGAGGAGGCCATGAACCTCACGCCCCAGCAGATCGAGGCCTTCGAAACGCAGGGCTACCTGTTTTTCCCCAATTGTTTCGCCGAAGAGGAGGTCGCGCTTCTACGCAGCGAGGCCGAGAAAATTCTCAGAACCAATCGCCAGGAAGTCTGGCGCGAGAAAACGGGCGCGCCGCGCACTGCTTTCGCCGCTCACACCTATTGCGAGGCGTTCCGGCTGATGGCGCATCACCCGCGCCTGGTCGAGCCTCTGCAGCAGTTGTTCGGCGAGGGAGTCTACGTGCACCAGTTCAAGATCAACGCCAAGGCGGCGTTCGAGGGCGATGTGTGGCAATGGCACCAGGACTACGGCACCTGGGCGCGCGACGACGGCATGCCGGAGCCGCGCGCCATGAACATCTCGATCTTCCTCGACGAGGTTTTGCCCATCAACGGCCCGCTGATGTTGATCCCGAAGAGTCACAAATACGGCACGCTCGCCGCCGGCCACGATACGAGCACCACCTCATATCCGCTGTGGACCCTCGATGCGGAGACCGTGACGCGGCTCTGCGCGGAAGCGGCGCCCCCCGGCGGCATCGGCATTGTGGCACCGACCGGCAAGCCGGGCTCGGTGCTGATGTTCCATGGCAATCTCGTGCACGCTTCGCCGCCCAACATCACGCCCTACCCGCGCAAGATCGTGTATCTCACGTTATGCGCCGTTTCCAACCACATCACCAAATTCACCCGCCCCGAATGGATTGCACACCGCGACTTTACGCCGATCGTGCCGGTAGACGATGACGCTCTGATTGCGCATGCCCGCGCCCATCGCGTAGCGGCGGAATAAAAATGAAATGATTTTCTGCGCGTGACGGGCGCGCCAGCAGATGTACACTGCGGTTCGCCGCCGCGGTAGTCAGCGACCGCTTCTCGGAGCGAGCTTACGTCATGACATTGCCGTCGTGGCGATTTAACACCGCGTCGAAGAACGCGGCGGAAGCGTACAGGGAAGGCGATGTATACGCTCTATTCCATGCAGCGATCGGGCAACAGCTACAAGGTGCGCCTTGCGCTGGCCCATCTCGGCATTCCCTACCGCTTGGTCGAGATCGACATCCTCAAAGGTGAGAGCCGTACGCCGGAATTCCTGGCCAAGAATCCGCACGGCCAGGTGCCGCTCCTCGAAGCTGCGCCCGGCCGCTATCTCGCCGAATCCAACGCCATCCTGTGGCACCTGGTGAGCCGAACGCCGCTACGGCCGGAGCACCGGATCGACCGCGCCGAAGCGCTGCAATGGATGTTTTTCGAGCAGCACAGCATCGAGCCCAATATCGGCGCCGCGTATTTCTGGCTCACGCTGGTCAAAGGCGGCCGCGAGCTGCAGCAGCACGCGCTCGAGGACTGGATCGAGGAAGGCTACCGCTCGCTGGGCGTGATGGAGCATCACCTCAAGCACCATCGCTATTTCGTGGGCGATCACTATAGCGTCGCCGATATCGCGCTTTATGCCTACACCCATCTCGCGCATGCGTGCGACTACGATCTCACCAGCTTTCCCGAGATCCGCGGCTGGCTGGAGCGCGTCGAGTCCCAGCCGGGGCACGTGCCGATGGATTGGCAGCCGGCGAACGTGGTGCCGGCGGAGTGAGAGCGTTGCCGCGAGCAGTGCCGGGAATGAATTGAGGGTTGTCGCTCTTTCCGATCATTCCCGCGAAAGCGGGGGACCCACGCTCACTGATCTATGGATATTGGTTCCCGCCTTCGCCGGAACGACGCGGCGAGAGCGCTCACGCTTGGCTTCGCGCCGCGAACAAGCGAGCCCCGCTTTTCCAGCAATAGACGGCGAAATTGCCGGCGTTAACGGTTCGTTAACCCAAAACACAAATTTGCCCTCGTTCGCTAAATTCTTTGCCTAACTCCGGCCGAACCGACGCCGGCATCGGCCGCACAAATTGCTCGACTGATTCGAGGAGACTGACATGCGCAAAATCCCCGCCCGGCGCAGCGCAATTGAGCGCGAGACCCGCCAAGGCTCGGCGCGGCAGCGCCCCATCGCTCTCATCGAATTGATCATCACCGCCGCGCTCGTCCTATCGACCGCCGTCGCCGTCACCGCCGTCTCGATCGGCATCGCGCGCGCCGAGATGGTCGGCGCCGTGAGCAAGGGCCACGGCATCTCGTTCGCGATTTCGCTGGGACTGCTGCTCGCTCCCGCGGGCTGGCTCACCGCCGCGGCCTGTCTGCGACGCCACTAATCATCCTTTCGGCGGCCGGTCGGGGGAAAGGTGCTGCCGCGCGTCATCGACGCGCGGCAGTGCCGTTTGCGACGATCATTGCGGCTTGATATTCGCCGCCTTGATGATCGGCCACCAAGTCTCGATCTCGGCCTTGTGAAAGGCGGCGAGCGCCTCCGGTGTCTGCTCCTCGCGCGTCGCAATGACGTGGCCAAGTTCGATGAGCCGCTGTCGCACGGTCGGGTCGGCGAGCGTGTCCACGACCGCGCTATTGAGCTTGGCAACGATTTCCTTGGGCGTGCCTTTGGGAACCCACAGTCCGTTCCAGAACGAAATGTACATCCCGGAGACCCCCACCTCGTCCGTTGTCGGCACTTCGGGCGCGGCGGGCCAGCGCTCTTTCGACATCACGGCGAAGGGCCTGATCGCGCCGCTGCGCAGGAACGAGAGCGTTTGCGAAGCCTCGGCGCAAAAGAAATCGATCTGTCCCGCCACCAGGTCCTGCATCACCGGAGCGCCGCCGCGGTACGGAACGAGCTGGAAACTGGTGCCGGTCTTCTGCTGGAAATAAAGCAAGCAGATATGCGCCCCGCTGCCGGCCCCCACGGTTGCGGCCGACGCCTTGCCCGGGTTCGCCTTGAGCCACGCGATCAGGTCTCGCGCGTTCTGCGGCGGCAACGCATTCTTGCCGATGATCATCAGCGGAGTGGCGCTGATGCGCGATACCGGCTGCAATTCCAGCACCGCATCGTGCGCCGCCGGATACATCGCGCCGGCCCCGACGTGGCTCGTCCAGTTGCCGATGCTGAGCGTGTAGCCATCGGGGGCCGCTTGCGCGGCGCGGGCGACGCCGATGCTGGCGCCGGCACCCGTCACGGTCTCGATAATCACAGGCTGGCCGAGCGAGACCCTCATGCGCTCGCCCAAGATCCGCGCGAGCGTATCCGTCGGACCGCCTGCGGGAAACGGCACGATGATGGTGATGGGATGCGACGGATAGCCTTGCGCGTGGGCGCCAGCCGCGACGCCGACGGCAAGTACCGCGGCAATAGCGATCCTCTTCATTGATCTCCTCGCCTGTTCGCCCGCGGGATGTTTGCTGCAGGCGATGACACGCGGCGCGCTCCCGCGAAAGCTAAGAATGCTGTCACACCCATGTGAACGGCTGCAAGCTTGCCGGAACATCGCGAGGAACGCATCGTTGTCCGTTGCCGCCGGCGGATCGGTGCAGGGAGAACGGCATGAAATGGTCAACGATGGCGTGCGTCGGTGTGCTGATCGCCAGCGCCTGTGCGCCCGCCGGCGCGCAGGTTCTCAATTCTTCTGCCGGCGACCTCGCAGTGCAGACCATCGCGAAGGGGCTCGATCATCCCTGGGCGTTCGCGTTCCTCCCCGACGGCCGCATCCTTGTCACCGAGCGCCCCGGACGCATGCGTCTCCTCGCCAGGGACGGCACGCTCTCTCCCCCGCTTGCCGGCGTGCCGAAAGTTTTCGCGTCAGGCCAGGGAGGTCTGCACGACGTCGTGCCCGACCGCGGCTTCGCTCAGAATCACACCGTCTATTTCTGTTACGCCGAGCCGGTGGACGGCCGCGCGCGCACCTCGCTCGCCCGCGCTCGGCTGGTCGACGAAGGCACGCCACGGCTCGATGCGGTCGAGGTGATCTTCCGCCAGGCAGGTCCGCTCTCCAGCGCCAACCATTTCGGCTGCCGCATCGTGCAGACGCCGGATGACAATCTCTTTCTCGCCACCGGCGATCATTTCACCGCCCGCGACCAGGCGCAGAATCTCGGCAACGACCTCGGCAAAATCATCCGCATCCGTCCCGATGGTTCGGCGCCGCCGGATAATCCGTTCGTCGGGCGGGCTGGCGCCAAGCCGGAGATCTGGAGCTACGGTCATCGCAATATCCAGGGCCTCGTCCTCGACCCTACGACAGGGAAGCTGTGGGAGCACGAGCACGGGCCGCGCGGCGGCGATGAGGTCAACATCATCGAGAAGGGCAAGAATTACGGCTGGCCGGTGATCGGCTATGGCATCGACTACAGCGGCGCCAAGATTCACGAGAGCACGCATAAGCCGGGCATGGAGCAGCCGCTCAAGTACTGGGTACCCTCGATCGCCCCATCGGGCATGGCCTTCTATACCGGCGATTTATTCCCGGCGTGGCGCGGCAGCGTGTTTCTCGGCGCGCTGGCCGGCCAGCTCTTGGTGCGGCTCGAACTTGACGGTGACAAAGTGGTCAAGGAGGAGCGCCTGTTGCAGCAATTGCGCGAACGCATCCGCGATGTGCGCCAAGGGCCGGACGGCGCCCTGTGGCTGGCCACCGACAGTAGCTCGGGTCGGATTCTGCGCCTCGCACCGGTAAAGCGAGGATGAATTAACGCGATTGTTACATTGCGGGGCATGACTCCCGAACACCTGCCGATGTCATAGTCCCGACACGAAGCTTCTCTACCCGCCCGCATCCGATCATTGCAATGAGGCCCGTCAGGCGCCACGGCGTCGCCGCGCGTTCACCCGAGTCTGTGTCATGTTCTCGCTCTTCGAGCGGCTGTTGAAGCCCACCGACCCACCGGAGCAGGCGGTGCCGCCGCCCGGCTTCGTCGCGTTCTTCTGGCATTTCGCCCGCCAGGCGAAGGGCTTGTTCGCGGCTTTGTTCGCGGCCGGCTTGGTGGTCGCGCTGCTCGATTCGACCATTCCCGTATTCATGGGGCGCATCGTCACGTTGATCACGGCAAGCCCGCCGGACGAGCTGTTCGCAAAATTCTGGCCGCATCTCTTGGCAATGGCGCTGGTGCTGCTGCTCGCGCGCCCGCTCGCGCTGACGATGCAGAATCTGATCGCGAACCAGGCGATCTCGGCGAACGTATCGAATCGCATCAGGTGGCAGAACCACTGGTACGTGGTGCGCCAGTCCTGGGCATTCTTCCAGAACGACTTCGCCGGCCGCATCGCCAACCGGGTGATGCAAACCGGCCCTGCGATTCGCGAGACGCTCGTCGCGCTGCTCACCAGCGTCTGGTACATCCTGGTCTACGGCACGAGCGCGCTCATTCTGCTCGCCTCCGCCGATCCGATATTGGCGCTGCCGGTCGCCCTGTGGTTCCTCGGCTATCTCCTGATGCTGCGCGTGCTCGTCCCGCGCATGCGCGACCGCTCGAAGGAGGTGTCGGAAGGGCGCTCCCTCCTGACCGGGCGCATCGTCGACAGCTACACCAACATCCTCACCGTGAAGCTGTTTGCCCGTGCGCGCGAGGAGGACGGCTATGTGCGCGACGCCATCGATCACCACACTGGCCTGTTCTACCGCTCGCTGCGGCTCAACACGCTGTTCGGCTTCTGCTTGTCCTTACTCAACGCGACGATGGTCACCGGCACCGGCGCGCTGGCGCTCATCTTGTGGACGAAGGGCAAGATCGAGGTCGGGACGGTGGCGATGGCGCTGCCGCTCGCCTGGCAAATCGTGAATATCGCCGGCTGGGTCGCGTGGCAGATTACGTCGATCTTCGAAAATATCGGCGTGATCCAGGAGGGCATGATGACTATCGCCCGACCGATCACGCTCACCGACCGGCCCGATGCCGCGACGCTGAAGGTCACCCGCGGCGAGATCAAATTCGAGAACGTGCGCTTCGGCTACGGACGCGAGAGCGGCGTGATCGACGGCCTGAGCCTGACTGTTCGGCCGGGGGAAAAGATCGGTTTGATCGGACGTTCCGGCGCGGGCAAGTCGACGCTGGTCAACCTGATGCTGCGCTTCTTCGACCTCGAAGGCGGCCGTATCCTCATCGACAGCCAGGACATCGCCGCGGTCACGCAGGAAAGCCTGCGCGCGCAAATCTCCGTCGTCACGCAGGATACCTCGCTGCTCCATCGCTCGATCCGCGACAACATCCGTTACGGCCGCCCGCAAGCAACCGATGCCGAGGTCGTCGTGGCGGCGAAGCTCGCCCACGCCGACGAGTTCATTGGCGAGCTCGAGGACTGGAAGCAGCGGCGCGGTTATGCGGCGCAGGTCGGCGAGCGCGGCGTGAAGCTGTCGGGCGGCCAGCGCCAGCGGATCGCCATCGCCCGCGTGATCCTCAAGGACGCGCCCATTCTGGTGCTGGACGAGGCCACGTCGGCGCTCGATAGCGAGGTCGAGGCCGCAATTCAGTCGAGCCTGGGCACGCTCATGGCGGGCAAAACCGTCATCGCCATCGCGCATCGGCTCTCCACCATCGCCCGGATGGACCGCCTGATCGTGCTCGAGCGTGGCCGTATCGTCGAGCAGGGCTCGCATGAAGAGCTATTGCGGCACGGCGGCCATTACGCCGCGTGGTGGCAGCGCCAGTCGGGCGGCTTTCTCGACGCCGACACCGACGCTGGCGAACGAACGGCGGCGTGAAGGCTCACTCTCGCGCGGTCGAACGACGAGCCGGCTAAAACGGTTCAAATCTCGGGAATAAAGCGCCGGCATGGCCGATCTTCACCGATATGATCACAGCCGTGCGCATGGAGGGTGGAAAGCCTGAACAGCGAGGACGATCGGGCGCGCTTTTCCACTGTGGTGCTGCCGCATCTCGGCGACGCCTATGCGCTCGCGCGCTGGCTCACCGGCGACCGGGCCGACGCGGAGGACGTGGTCCAGGAGGCGTGCCTGCGCGCCTTTCGCGGCATCGGCGGCTTTGCTGGGACGAATGCGCGCGCTTGGCTGCTGACCATCGTGCGCCACGCGGCGTATACGTGGTTGGGCAAGAATCGCCCGGCGGCGCTGCTCCTGGTCGAGGACCTCGAGGCCGTCGAGCGCCAGCAGGCGAGCGGCGCCAGCGCGTTTGGGCAGGACGCGCAGACACCGGAGGCGGCGCTGATCGTCAAAGCCGACGCACAGCGGCTGGAAAGCGCGATCGCGGAGCTGCCGCTGCCGTTTCGAGAAACGCTGGTGCTGCGTGACGTGCAGGGCCTGGACTACAGGGAGATCGCCGAAGTGACCAAGGTGCCGATCGGGACGGTGATGTC
>CBFGVM010000021.1:0-20216 GCA_965652015.1 uncultured Alphaproteobacteria bacterium | reverse complement strand
GCTCTACTTCGGCATGGGCGCTTATGGAGTGGCGTTCGGATTGGATAAGATGGGCCTGTCCTTCTGGCCGTCGTTCGCCCTCGGCATCGGCGTCGGCACGCTCACGGCGGCGGTCACGGGCGTCTTCGCCGTGCGCCTCACGTGGCACTACTTCGCCATCATCACAGTAGTGTTTTCGCTCATCTTTTACTTCCTGTCGGTGGGCTGGAAAGACCTCACCAACGGTGATGATGGTATGCCGTTCAACATTCCGCCAGTTTTCGACTTCGCCGGATTGCAACTCAAGCTCTACGATCTCACCTTCCAGTATTATTTTATGTTCGCCATTGTCGCGCTTTGCTATCTCTTCCAGTGGGCGCTGCTGCGTAGCCCGCTCGGGCTCGCCTTTCGCTCGGTGCGCGACAACGACCAGCGGGCTGGGCTGATCGGTCTCAATACCTACGGCATCCGCTACGTGTCGTTCGTGATCGCGGGCTTCCTTGCCAGCGTGGGCGGAGTTCTGTTCGCCCTGTTCGCTCGCTTTGCCACTGCGTCATATCTGTATTGGACCGTTTCGGGCGAAGGCGTGATCTGGGCGATCGTCGGCGGCATCGGCACGTTGTTCGGGCCCGTGCTCGGCACCGCCGTGCTGATCGTGCTGCGCGAGGAGCTCTCGCTCTACTGGGAGCACTATCTGCTGGTGGTCGGCGCGATCGTCATCCTCATGGTGCGGTATGCACCCGACGGCTTGATCGGGCTGCTGCATTCGCTTTTTGCGGGCCGCCGCAAGTGGGAGGGCGCGTCCGGGCCGGCCGTTGCCAAGGAGGGTCAGCCGTGACGGAGATCGTGCTTAAGACCGAGGGGCTGAGCAAATCCTTCGGTGGGCTGCGCGCCGTCGATGATGTTGATTTCGAGCTTCCTGCGGGCGGGCTGCACGCCATCATCGGACCAAACGGCGCCGGCAAAACCACGTTCTTCAACCTGATCACCGGCCTGCTTGCGCCCGATTCAGGGCGGGTCAGCTTTTTCGGGCGCGACATTACCGGCATGAAGCCGCATCGGATCAACCGTCTCGGCCTGGCGCGGACATTGCAAATCAAAAGCGTGTTCGATGGTCTCTCGGTCTACGACAATGTCTGGGTTGCCGCGCATTCGCATTTGGGATTCCTGCACCCGCTGCGGCCGGTGACCTCCTATCGCGCGACCGCAAGCAAAGTCGAGGCGCTGCTCGACAGGCTCGGGCTGCAAGGTTGCCGGGACGAGCTCGCCGGCAACCTCTCCTACGGCGACGTTGCGCTCCTGGAGATCGCGATTGCCCTGGCAACCGAGCCGAAACTGTTGTTGCTGGACGAGCCGGTTGCCGGGATGAGCCCCACGGAAACCAGGAATACGGTACAGTTGGTGAAGGAATTGTCGAAATCGGTGAACATCATCCTCATCGAGCATGACATGGAGGTCGTATTCGATGCAGCCGATGTCATCACGGTGATGAACCAGGGCGCCATCCTCTGCCGTGGGACGCCTGCTCAGATCGCGAAGGACAAGCGCGTGCAGGAGGCATATCTCGGAGTATCCGAGGAGGCCCGATGCTGAGGGTGACCAATCTGCACGCCCATTACGGCAAGAGCCACGTCCTCCAAGGCGTGAACCTGACTGTCAACGACGGTGAGGCGGTTGCCGTGCTCGGCCGCAACGGCGTCGGCAAAACAACGACGCTCAAGACGATCATGGGGCTGGTGCCGCCAAGCGACGGCACGGTGCAGTTCAACGGCGTTGCGCTGAACAAGTTGCCGGCGTTCAAAATTCCTGCGCAGAAGATCGGGTACGTCCCCCAGGGGCGACACATCTTCCCAAAGTTGACCGTTTATGAGAACCTTTGCCTCGGTCTGGCCCGCGATCCACCGGAATTCGAGCTCGAGCGGGTTTTCGCGCAATTCCCCCGGCTCAAGGAGCGACTGAAGCAACTCGGTGGAACGTTATCCGGCGGCGAACAGCAGATGTTGGCGATTGCCCGCTGCCTCGTCCTCAAGCCGCAACTTTTGATCCTCGACGAACCGACCGAGGGAATCATGCCGATCCTCGTGGCCGATCTCCGCAGTGAGATGAAGCGGATCAACCATGCCGGCGTGTCGCTCCTGCTCGTCGAGCAGAACGTGCCGACCGCGTTGGCGGTCGCGAGCCGCGTCTATTTCATGGAGAAGGGTCGGATTTGCCATGAGGCGACCTCCGACCAACTCAAGGCGAACCCGGAAGAGGCGCACCGTTTCCTGGGGGTCGCGCGCTAGCATCGGTGCAAGAGGAGCGAGTCACATGGCGACACGGCGCAGCTTTCTGACAGGCCTCCTCGCCGGAGGTGTCTTTGGCCAAGGCTTCAACCTGACAATCATGCGCGATGTCATGGCCAAGCCGACTGGCGAGCCGATCCGGATCGGTCATCAATGCGACCTCACCGGCGGCATCTCGTCGTGGGGCTACTGGCACGACAAGGCCGCCAAGGCCGCAGTCGAATATCTCAATCAGACTGCGGGCATTGCCGGACGGCCCGTCGAGCTCATCACCGAGGACACCGAGACCAATCCGCCGACCGGCGCGCGCAAGTTCCGCTCTCTCGTGCAGCGTTCGAACGCCGATTTCGTCATCGGCTCGGTCCATTCGGGCGTCAATCTTGCCACCGTGCCGATCGCCCGGGAGCTGCAGACCGTCTACATCCCACAGGGCATGGCGGCCGAGATGACGGAAGACAAGGGCAACCGTTATGTCTTCCGCGTCGGCAGCGATACTTACTCGCAGGCCGCCGCCGGCGCCGAGTGGGCGAACAAGAATCTCGGCAATGACTGGACCTTCGTGTTTGCCGATTATGGTTGGGGCTGGAGTCACTTTAAGGAGCACAAGACCGTGCTCGACAAGCTTGGCTCGAAGATCCACGACCCGATCGCGGTTCCGGTCGATGCCAAGGACCTGTTGCCCTATCTCGCCAAGGTACCGGACGAGACCAAGCAGCTCTACTCGATCTTCTTCGGCTCGCAGTCGGTCGCCCTCTACACGCAATCGAAGTCACTCGGCCTCGACGCGAAGATGAACCGCTACTCGGTCATCTGCACCCACGAATCGATCAGCCCAAAAGACATCGGGGCGGCGTCCGAAGGCATCTACCTGCTCGAGTATCATCCACGCATGTTCAAGTACAAGCCGACCGAGCATAACCGCCGCCTTCGCGCCCTGATGAAAGTGGATGACGCGGACGGGAAGGAAGAGGGGACGAGCCGCATTCTCGCCGGCAGTCATTACTGGGCGGTCTGGGAGAGCGTCTTCTTCATCAAGAAGGCGGTCGAAAAGGCCGGCTGGCAACGCAAGAAGGACACGCCCGATTTCATCAAGGCGCTCGAGGGTATGCAGGTCGAGGAATCATTCGAGCATCCGCAGGGCGCCAAATACATCCGCCCGCAGGACCACAAAGCGGTCATCGACTTTTACATGAGCCGGATCGAGAACGGCGAGATCCATGTGAAAAACAAGATCGCCGCTGCGGACCTCGAGAAGTACTTCCCGGCACGGGTGGACTTGACCAAGGAAACGCTCTCATAACAGCGCGCGCCGTGCCGGGAGCGGGCACCGCTCCCGGCGGCTCGGGTCGTTAACTTATGACAATAAGCCGATGACCGTTTTCTGGACGCAACATGACACGCCCGCCGACGCGCCCAGCTTGATCTGGCGCGATGCAGCAATCGTTGCTGCCACGATGCTGCTGACACTGACGTTGCCGCTGGCAATTTATGGATATCTCTCCTGGCGGCAGTTCGAGTATTTCAGCCTGAGCTACTTCGTTCCCTACGAGGCGATGCGGGCCGAGCTTGCAAGACCAACGCTCGCCAAAATCGTTTCCCTCCCGCTCGTCGAGGTGAACCTGACGAGCGGGCACATCCTTGCGAACATGTACACGCTCACCTTTGGCCAGTTCGCTCTTTCGAGCATGCTAGGGTTTGTGATGGGTCTTGTGCTCGCGGGGCAGTTGCGCCTGCGCGGTCTCTGTGCGCTGCGCGGGCAGCAGAGTGTCGGCGTGGCTGCCGGCGCCGGCCTTCTCGCCACGGTCGCTGCGGCGAGCACCGGACTGTTGGGGTGCTGCGGCGGTTCAGCCTTTGCAGGCGGCGTCTTCGCCCTTGCGGGTTTGAGCAGCGCGAGCGCGGCCGCCTTGTCCAAGGCTTCGCCCATCATCCAAATGGGGCTGATCTTGGTGTTCGTCGTCCTTTATGCCGGCTTGAAGCGCAAGCGCGCCGCGCTCGAGGCTCTGGGAAGGTCGGCTGGCGATTGAACGGCGCTTTGGCCGTTTATTCGCGAGCCACAGCTTAATTGAGCTTGATTCCGCTATCCTTGAACACTTGCCCCCACCGGTCCAGCTCTTTGCGCACGAAAGCGTCGAATTCCTCCGGGGTGCTGCTCACTGCGCTGATCCCGGATTTCTCGAGTTTGTCGGCGATGACCGGATCGGCATACATTTTGACGACCTCGCGCTGAATCTTGTCGACGATGGTGCGTGGTGTGCCGGCGGGCGCCACGAGCCCAATCCAGGTCGAGATATCGTCGAGTGCCGGAATGCCGGCTTCGACCGCGAGCGGCCTGACCTCCGGCAGTGCCGGCAACGGCCGGCTGTTGAGCTTGGCCAGCGCGCGCAACTTGCCGCTATGGATGAGCGGAATGCTGGTGGCGGCGCCGTCGATGATGTAGTCGACCGCGCCGGTCAAGAGACCCTGCACCGTCGGCGCGCTGCCGTTGAATGGAATGTATTGCACGTCGAGGCCGGCTTCGCGGCTGAACAGATAGCCGGCAAGTCGCGTGGTGATGATCCCGGCGCCATAATTGAGCTTGCCGGGACTGGCCTTCGCGCGCGCGATCAATTCTTTGACCGTCTTCGGGCCGTCCTCGGCGCGAACGCTCAAGAGCGACGTGTTCTTGGCTGCGAGCGTGATCGGGGCGAAGTCCCTGAGCGGATCATAAGACAGGTTGGTGGCGGTGATAGGATTGAGCACCATCGTGACGTCCATCGCCGCAAGCACGGTGTAGCCGTCGGGCGGCATTTTGGCGACGCGCGCGGCGGCAATTGCGGTGTTGGCGCCCGGCTGATTTTCGATCACTACCGGCTGGCCCCACACCTCGCTCAGACGTTGGCCGAGCACGCGAGCGAGAATGTCGGTCGGCCCGCCGGCGGGGAACGGCACGATCATGCGGACTGCCCGGTTGGGATAGGTCAGGCTGTCAGCAGTTCCTTGCGCGGCTGCGACGGCGATCGTGATTGTGGCGATGAGAGCGGTCGGCGCAAACAGCGCACCGAAGCGAAGGATAAGACGCGATACGGCCAGCACAGCTCGGCAATCCGTTCGATCCGGTCAATCGTACTTCATCCCGGTTTCCTTCACGACCGTGGACCAGCGTTGCGCTTCCTTGCGGATGAAGGCTGAAAATTCCGCCGGCGTGCTGGTGGCCGGGAACAGGCCCGAGGCGTCCGCCTTCGCCTTGATGGCGGGCTCGGCCAAGATCTTCGCGACTTCGGCCTGCAGCTTGTCGATGATGGCCGCCGGCGTGCCCTTGGGCGCAACAAGTCCGAGCCAGACCGTGATCTCGTCCATGTTCGGCGCCTCGGCGGTGATCATCGGAAGGTCGGGCACGGGCGGAAACGGGCGAGGATCGAATTTGGCGAGAACGCGGAACGCCCCGCTTTGAATCAGCGAGAGCGATGCGGACGGCCCGTCGAAGGAAAAATCCACACTTCTGGTGAGCACGGCTTGCGCCACTTCGGCGCTGCCGTTGTAGGGGACGAGCACCGTGTCGATCCCCGCCGCCTTGTTGAACAGATAGCCGGTGAGCTTGGTGGTGATGGTGCCGGCACCGTAGTTGAGCTTGCCGGGTTGCTGCTTTGCCTTGGCGATCAACTCCTTCACCGTCTTCACCTCGCTCGCCGCATTGACGATGAGCAGCTGCATGGTCTTCGCGGTCAGCGTAATGGGGGCGAAATCGTTGAACGGGTCATAGGGCGGGGTGCGGTAGAGGTACTGGTTCATGGCCAGCGTCGAATCGATGGCCATGAGCAGCGTGTAGCCGTCGGGCGCTGCCTTGGCGACCTGTTGGGCGGCCAGCACCGTATTCGCGCCGGGCCGGTTCTCGACCACGACCGGCTGGCCCCAGTCCTCGCTCATTTTCTGGCCGATCATGCGCGCGAGGACGTCGGAGGGGCCACCGGCCGGGAAGGGCACGACGATCTTGATCGATCGGCTGGGGAAGGCTTCCGGCCGCTCTTGTGCAGCGGCGGTCCCCGTCACCACAGCCGCCAAAATTGGGAGCGCGATCCAGCAGCGGGTCATGGGCGTGGTTCTCCGAGCGTGATGCTTGCTTTCGTTCGGCATTCTCACCGTTGCGCCCGTGCGAGGCAACACCGGCGTCCCATTCAAAATGGAGCGCCTATGGGCTAGCTTGATTTCGACCGGTCACATCGAACGAGGGGTCTCCGTGCTCGCTCCCGCTCCATCCCGCCAAGATCGCATGGCGATGCACAATGCCAACAAGCTCAAGATCGGGCTGTTCGGGGCGAACTGCTCGTCGGGGCGGGCGGTCACCCTTGTTCCGGAGCGCTGGTCGGGAAGCTGGCCGGACAATCTCAAGCTCGCGCGGATGGCCGACGAGGCCGGCATCGATTTTCTCCTGCCGATCGGGCGCTGGAAGGGTTATGGCGGCGACACCGACTACCAGGGCGCCACGCTCGAGACCATCACCTGGGCAACGGGCCTGCTCGCCTCGACCAAGCGCGTCACCGTCTTCGGCACCGTGCATGCGCCGCTGTTTCATCCGATCATTGCCGCCAAGGCAATGGTGACTGCCGACCACATCAGCGAAGGCCGCTTCGGGCTCAACATCGTGGTTGGCTGGAACGAAGGCGAATTCGCCATGTTCGGCGTGCAGCAGCGCGATCACGATGCGCGCTACGAGTACGCACAAGAGTGGATCGACGTCATCAAGATGATCTGGTCGGACAAGGAGGACTTCGACTTCAAGGGAAAATACCTCGACATGAAGGGGGTCCGCGGCAAGCCCAAGCCTTATGGCGGCTCACGACCGCTGATCATGAACGCCGGCGCTTCGCCGGTCGGCCAAGCCTTCGCGATTCGCAATTGCGATGCATTCTTCTTGCAAGCATCCCGCACCTCGCTCGAGGAGACCGCGCAGAAGGTGGCGACCGCCAAAGAGCAGGCCGAGCAGCAGGGCAGGGAGCTCGGCGTCTATACCGTCGGAGTCATCACCTGCAGGCCGACCAAAAAGCAGGCCGAGGATTATTTTCATTATTCGATCGTGGAGCACGCGGACTGGAGGGCGGTCGACGACATCCTCGCGCTCAAGAACATCACCGCACAGAACACGCCGCCGGAGAAGTTTCAGCAGATCCGCACCGGATACGCGCAGGGCATGGGCGGCTTGCCCATCGTGGGCGATCCCGACCATGTGGCGAGCCAACTCATCGATCTCAGCAAGGCCGGGCTGACCGGGGTCGCCGTGTCGCTCGTCAATTATCTCGACGAGCTTCCCTTCTTCTGCGACGAGGTTCTGCCGCGCCTGCAACGTGCGGGCCTGCGCGAGAAACGGTGATGAAGCATCGAGGCGTCAGTCGAGCTTGAGATTGCCGCTATGCTTGAGCACCGTGGACCAGCGGTCCGTTTCGCTGCGAATGAACGCGTCGAACTCGGCCGGCGAGTTGCTGCTGGCCGCCTCAATGCCCACCTTCTCCAGCTTGGCGATCAGGCCCGCGTCGGCGTAGATGCGCGCCACTTCGCGATGAACTTTGTCGATAATGGCGGGAGGCGTCGCGGCGGGCGCCACCAGCGCGACCCATGTGGAGCTTTCGTCGAGCTCGGGTAGCTCGGCCGCGACGCTCAGACTCGGCAAGTCGGGCAGGATCGCAAGCGGCCGGTTGCTGTATTTGGCGAGCGCGCGGTAGTGGCCGCCCTGGATCAGCGGCAAGCTCGTGCCGGTGCTGTCGAGGGCGAAGTCTACCGTTCCCGCGAGCACAGCCTGGCCGATCTCGGCGCTGCCCTTGAACGGGACGAGCTGCACGTCGATGCCGGCGGCTTTGGCGAAGGCAAGTGCGCCGAGGCGCGAGGTGATGGTGCCCGCGCCCATATTGAGTTTTCCGGGATTGGTCTTTGCCTTGGCGATCAGCTCCTTGATCGACTTGGGCCCGTCGCTTCGCACCACCACCAGCGAGATATTCTTGATCAACAGGGAGATCGGCGCGAGGTCTTTGAGCGGGTCATAGGGCAGATTGGGCGTCACCAACGGGTTCATGACCATGGTGGTGTCCATCGCCGTGAGCAGCGTGTAGCCGTCGGGCGCCGAGCGCGCCACCAGTTGCGCACCGATCGCCGTATTGCCGCCGGGGCGGTTCTCGACCAGCACCGGTTGGCCCCAGGCCTCGCTCATGCGCTGTCCGACCAGCCGCGCGATCATGTCCGCGGGGCCGCCCGGCGGAAACGGCACGACGATGCGGATCGGCCGTTGGGGGTAGGTCTTCGCCTCCGCGTCGAGTGTTGCTTGCGCCTGCGCATGCCCAAGCGTCATGGCGACGGCGGCGATGGCGATAAGGATGCGAGGCGGCATCGGCGGCTTTCAGTCGAGCTTCATGCCCACGGCCTGAATGACCTTGGACCGGGTGTCGGCTTGCGAGCGGACGAAGGCGGCGAATTCCTCCGGCGTGTTGCTGCTGGCCGGCTCGATGCCGGCATTGAGCAGTTTGTCGCGGACCTCCGGCAGCGCCAGCACCTTCCTGATCGAGCCATGCAGCTTCGTCACAATGTCGCGCGGCGTGCCCGCGGGCGCGACAATGCTCTGCCAGATGCTGAGATCGTAGCCGGGAAAGGTCTCGGCGATGGCGGGAATGTCCGGAGCGAAGGAAAGCCGTTGCGCGCTCACCAGACCGAGGATCTTGACCTTCTTGTCGCGCCACAGCGGCAGCGACACGTTGATGCTTTCCATGCCGAGCGGAATGTCGCCGGCAAGAATGCCGGTAATCTGCGTCGTTCCGCCCCGATAGGGAACCATGCCGAAATTGGTGCCGGCCATCATGTTCAGAAGGCCGACATTGACCTGCGACGTCGGCGTGCTGATCCCGATCTGGAAGGTGCCCGGTTTGGCTTTCTCCTGCTCGACCAGTTCCTTGATCGAGTTGACCGGGATGTTGATGTTGCCGACCACCGCCGAGGGGACGAGCGCGATCAGCGAGATCGGCGTGAAATCCTTGAACGGATCGTAGGCGAGCTTGCTGTAAAGGAAGGGATTCATGACCAGCGTGCCGTCGATCGCCATCAGCAGCGTGTAGCCGTCCGGCGCTGCCTTCGCGACCGCCTGGGCGCCGATGATGGTGTTGGCTCCGGGCCGGTTGTCGACGACGATTTGCTGGCCCAAGTCTTCGCTCATCTTCTGCCCGATGAGGCGGCCGAGAAAATCGGCCGGCCCGCCGGGCGCGAAGGGAACGACGAGCGTGATCTGCCGCACGGGATAGGTCTGGGCGGCCGCGGTCGAAACAAAAAGCGCGAGGAGTGCGGCGGCGCAGGCAAGGCGATGCAGCTTCATGGATCGATCTCCGATTGCCTCATGCATCCAGATGCCGCATCAATCGGCCAAGCCGCGGCATCGGGGGTAACGGAGCAAGTGCCGACTTGAGCCGTTTGACACAACCCCACAGCACCGCCTGGTTGCTGTTGACGACCGGCTTGCCGAGCGCCTCCTCAATCTCTGCAAGCGCCTCGATCTGCGTGGTGTTGGTGCAGCTCAGGAAGATGCCATCGGTGTCCGAGCGGTCGTGTTTGCGCGCGAGCTCCGCCCATTCGCGCGGCGTAACCGCGGCAAATTCGAGCGACTTGAGGCCAAGCGCCACGTCATGGACCACGGCAAAGCCGGTCGCGCCGAGATAATCGATCACCGCCTGGTTGCTCTTGTACGGGCTGAGCAGGAGGAGCCTGCGCAGCCCCAGCGCCTGCAATGCCTCCAGCACGAGACGGCTTGTTGCCAGCGCCTCGATGCCGGTTGCGTCCTTGATGATCTCGAGAATACGGCCTTCGCCCTGCGGGCCCTGGGTCATGGACGTATCGGTGCAGTGGAAGACGATGAGATCGGGCGCCACGTCGGCGAGCAACTTTGCGGAGGTTGCGATCTCCTCGGCCATTACCGTGAGCGGGCGCTTCCATTCGCCGGCGACGCGGGCGCGCGCGACATGCACGCCGAGACCGGGCGGTGCGAAATGATTGAACTGCGGCTCGGTCATGCTGTTGACCGAGGGAATGATCATTCCGATCCGGGCACGTGGTGCCGGCAAGGTGCTTTCGACCTGTCGTCGCTCGGCCGTCGTAACCGCAGCCATGGTGGCTCCCTCTGCAGTGGCCGGCGATCGGCGTGCCGCACGCGCGACGGCCAATTACGGGACTCGCGGATATTGCGCCCCCGACCAAGGCAAAGCTAGCACCAGCCCACGCGTTTTTGGCATAAAGTCGCTACCAGTGGCGGCGCGGCTTGGAATCCCGAGGCGGAAATGACCGGCAACAAAATCGACATGCGAATGTTTGCCCAGCGTGCGGGCGCGAATGTGACGTTCAGCGCCGGAAGCGTCGTCTTCAACAAGGGGGACGCGGGTTCTTGCATGTACATCGTGCAGTCCGGCGTGATCGAGATGGTGATCGGCGACAAGGTGATCGAAGTCTGCGGGCCCAATGAAGCGATCGGGTTCATGTCGATGGTCGACGGGGCGCCCAGAAGTTCGACCGCGCGCGTGAAGGAGGCCTGCGAGCTTTCCCTGATCGATCAGCGCAAATTCCGCTTCATGATTGACGAGGTGCCGAACTTCGCTCTCTACATCATGGGCGCCATGGCGCGGCGCATCCGCGGCATGAGTCAGGCGATGTGAGGATTCGCGCCAAGCGAAATGTCATTTCGTCGAAATGGAATCGGCCATATGTGCCATGCGCCGCCCGCGTGGCAAAGCCGATGCTATTTAAGGAGCAGCGCGTTTTAATTAAGCGTGTCATAGCAAGAGTTGCAGATATGTGGCCGGATCACCGTCTCATCGAGTTGTTCAACATCGAGATTCCGATCGTGCAGGCGCCGGTTGCCGGCGCCATGGATTGGGAACTCGCCGCCGCCGCGGCGGAGGCGGGCGCGCTCGGATCGCTCCCGTGCGCGATGCTCAATGCGGATCAGATCCGCGAGCAGATGGCCAAGATCCGGGCGCGCACAAAAAAGCCCATAAATCTCAATTTTTTCTGCCACACGCCGCCGGTGCTCAGCAACGCACGCGAGGCCCGCTGGCGGGAACGGCTGGCGCCTTACTACCGGGAGCTCGGGATTGATCCCGCCGCGCCCATTCCTTCGAGCAACCGCACCGCGTTCGACGCCATCATGTGCGATGTCGTCGAGGAGACGAAGCCCGAGGTCGTGAGCTTCCATTTCGGGCTGCCCGAACCGAAGCTCCTCGAGCGCGTCAAGGCGGGAGGCTTCCTAGTGATGAGTTCGGCGACAACCGCTGCCGAGGCGCGCTGGCTCGAAGCGCGCGGCATCGATGTCGTAATCGCGCAGGGTAACGAAGCCGGCGGCCATCGCGGCATCTTCTTGGGCGACGACATCGCCACCCAGGCCGGCACCTTCGCGCTCGTTCCCCAAATCGTCGATGCGGTGAAGGTGCCGGTCATCGCCGCGGGCGCCATCACCGACGCGCGCGGGATCGCGGCTGCCTTCGCGCTGGGGGCCGCCGGCGTGCAAATCGGCACGGCGTATTTGTGGTGTCCGGAGGCGAAGATTTCGGCGCCGCATCGCGCCGCGCTCAAATCCGCGCGCGACGACGGCACGGCTTTGACCAATCTCATGACCGGCCGCCCGGCGCGCGGCATCATCAACCGGCTGATGCGCGAGATCGGTCCGATATCCGATGTGGCGCCCGAATTCCCGCTAGCGGCCGGCGCGCTCGCGCCGCTGCGCGCCAAGGCCGAGGCGCAGGGTTCCGGCGACTTCTCGCCGATGTGGGCCGGACAGGCGGCGTCGCTCGGCCGCGCCATGCCGGCCGGGCAATTGACCAAGGCGCTGGCCGCCGAGGCGCTGGAACGAATGCGCGCGCTCGCCGCGTCGAAGACGTGAAGGACTTATGCGCGCGTGATGCGCAGGCGGGTCCCCCAAGGGTCGGCGCTCGCTATGCCCGTCGGCGTGTTGGCGAGTTCTTGGCCGGCTTGCGTCAACCGCACCTTCGCGCTTTCGAAAGCCGCGCCATCGGCGGTCTCGAGCGAGAGCCAAGCCAATCCCGCGCGCTCCTCATCGCGCCGGCCGGCGCCGGCGCTGTGCCAGACATTGGCCGCGATGTGGTGATGATAGCGCCCCGACGATAGGAACGTCGCGCCCTGGCGCCGGCGGGTCACGTCGAGCCCGAGCGCGTCGCGATAGAACGCCTCGGCGCGCGCGACGTCGCCGACGCGCAGATGCACGTGTCCGATGCGCATCCCGTCGGGCGCACCCGGGTAAGTCGCCGTGGGCGAGACTTCTCGCAAAATGCTCTCGACGTCGAGCGGATCGGTCGTGATCTTCAAATCCGCCCCGGTCCACTCCCACGTCTCTGCCGGCCGGTCGCAATAGACCTCGACGCCATTGCCTTCGGGATCGTCGAGGTAGAAGGCCTCGCTCACCGCATGGTCGGAGGCGCCCGTGAGCGGCACTCTGTGGCGCGCCACGTGCAAGATCCAGCGCGCGAGATCGGCGCGGGTCGGCATGAGGAAAGCGGTGTGATAGAGGCCCGCCTCGCGCGCGTCGTCGGCTTTGGCGTTGGGCCGATGCTCGAGATGAACGAACGGCACCCCGCCCGCACCGAGCGCAGTGCTGTCATTGGCTCGATCGATGACGGCGAGCCCAAGCACATCGCGGTAGAAGTTGGTGAGCCGGTCGAGATCGCGGACCTTGAGGCCGATCGCGCCGATATGGAGCGGGGTGCGACTGGCGAAGGTCGGGATGGCCGAGGGGTTAGGGGCGTCCATGGCAGCTATATCGACCCTTGAGCGGGGAGGCGCAATACGGGGTTCACCTCGAGTTGCCGTCGTGAAACCCGCTCTGCTATAGGCTCGCCGAGCCTGCTCGGCTAGGAGCCTCCATGTCCGTCGACGTCGCTACGGTCCGCCGCATCGCGCATCTGGCGCGTATTGCCGTCGCCGATGACGAGATCGAGCACCTGCGGGAGGAACTCAACGCCATCCTCGGCTTTGTGGAGCAATTGTCGGAGGTTGACGTCGAGGGTGTCGAGCCGATGACCTCGGTCACCCCCATGGAGATGAAGAAGCGGCCCGACGTGGTCACCGATGGGGGTATTCCCGAGGACATCATCAAGAACGCGCCGGCGACGGAGAACCATTTCTTTGTGGTGCCGAAGGTGGTGGAATAAGCCGCGGGCTTATTCCACCATCCTCGGGCGAGCGCAGCGAGACCCGAGGATCTGGAGAGGCTGAGCAATTGACCGACACGCGATCGGCCACGCAGCAGGAGCGATGAGTCCCCCCGATGTGCCTCGCTTGTGAACAACAGGAGTATTTCTTTCGCCTGTGGTGCGCGAAATTTCTCGCGCGTGGCCAGATGCCGCCGGGCGTCACGGCGGCAGATTTGCAGGCGCTCGGCCTGTCGATGCCGGGGGCTGACAAACCCGAGGATGTCCGAAAGCCTGGGTCCGGCGCCGCTGATGCGTTTGCCTGTGATACTTCGGACGAATGACCGACCTCACGTCTCTGACGCTCGCGGACGCACGCGACCGCCTTCGGCGGCGGGAGTTCTCCGCCGCCGAGCTCGCCGACGCGCATCTTGCCGCCATAGAGAAGGCGCGCTCGCTCAATGTCTATGTGCTGGAGACGCCGGAGCGAGCACGCGCCATGGCGCAGGCGGCGGATGCGCGCATTAAAGCCGGCGACGCGCGCGCGCTGGAGGGCCTCGCGCTCGGTGTCAAGGACATGTTCGCCACCAAGGACGTGCGCACCACGGCGTGCTCGCGCATCCTCGACAATTTTCTGCCGACCTACGAGTCGACCGTCAGTGCCAATCTCTGGCGCGACGGCGCGGTGATGCTGGGCAAGCTCAACAACGACGAGTTTGCCATGGGCTCCTCGAACGAAAGTTCGTCGTTCGGGCCGACGATCTCGCCGTGGCGGCGAAAGGGAGCGAACACGCCGCTGGTGCCGGGTGGCTCGTCGGGGGGCTCGGCCGCGGCCGTGGCGGCGGGCCTGTGCCTCGGTGCGACGGCAACGGATACCGGCGGCTCCATCCGCCAACCCGCGGCGTTCACCGGCATTGTCGGCATCAAGCCGACCTATGGACGCTGCTCGCGTTGGGGGATCGTTGCGTTTGCATCTTCCCTCGACCAGGCGGGGCCGCTCGCCCGCACCGTGCGTGACGCCGCCATCCTGCTCACCTCGATGGCGGGGCACGATCCCAAGGACACGACGTCGGTTGATCTGCCCGTTCCCCGCTACGAGAGCGCTGTCGGCAAATCGATCAAGGGAATGAAAGTCGGGATTCCCAAGGAATACCGCGTCGACGGCATGGCGGCCGAGATCGAGAATTTATGGGAGCGCGGCGCGCAATGGCTCAAGGCCGCCGGCGCCGACATTGTCGCGGTCTCGCTGCCGCACACCAAACACGCATTGCCGGCCTATTACATCGTGGCGCCGGCGGAGGCCTCGTCCAATCTCGCCCGCTATGACGGCGTGCGCTACGGTCTGCGCGTTGCCGGGCGCGATGTCGCCGACATGTACCAGAATACGCGTGCCGCCGGCTTCGGCCAGGAGGTGCGCCGGCGCATCATGATCGGCACCTACGTGCTCTCGGCCGGCTACTACGACGCCTATTACTTACGCGCACAGAAGGTACGCACGCTGATCAAGCGTGATTTCGAGAAGGTGTTTGCCGCCGGGGTAGATGCGATCTTGACCCCCGCGACGCCGTCCCCCGCCTTTGGCATCGGCGAGAAGGGCGGGTCGGATCCGGTCGAGATGTATCTCAACGACGTTTTCACGGTGCCGGTAAATCTGGCAGGCTTGCCCGGAATTTCCGTTCCGGCCGGCTTGTCTGCGGAGGGTTTGCCGCTCGGGCTCCAGCTCATCGGCCGGCCGTTTTGCGAGGAGACGCTGTTCTCGCTCGCGCATATCGTCGAGCAGGCGGCAGGGCGGTTTTCGCCCGAGCGGTGGTGGTAGCTCGCCAGGATGCAGTGCTGCGATGAACTTGGCTCAGTTCAGAAACTCCCTCGCCAACCCCAAGCCGCCGGCCGGCCTCGCGCCGGCGCTCACAGCTTTGTGGTGGGCGGGCAAGGACCATTGGGAGAAGGCGCACAACATCGTCATGGACGAGGGCGGCAAGGATTGCGCATGGGTGCACGCCTATTTGCACCGGGTGGAGGGCGATCTCGAGAACGCCCGCTACTGGTACAGGCGTGCGCAACGCCCGGTCGCAAGCAAGCCGTTCGCTGCCGAGTGGGACGCCATCGCTGACATTCTGTTGGAAGAGCACCGCTGATCGAGCACCTCGCTGTAGTCACATGGGTTCGGCAGCAGGTGCGGCGGAACGCAATCGAGTTTCGTCAGCCTGGCTCCATGCCTCTCTTCGTGAAGGCCGAGGCCGCCTGCGGCGCGGTGAGGAACTTGACGAGCGCTTTGGCGGCGTCCGCCTCCTTGGCGGCGGCCATGATGCCGCTGGAAAAGGTGGTGAAGTGCTGGACGTCCGCCGGCAACGGGCCGACGTAATCGACGCCGTTGAAGTGCGACAGCTCGCTCACCTGCTGGAAGCCGATTTCGGCTTCCCCGCTGGCAATGATGCTGCCGACGAACACGCCGGTCGGTGTCTGCTTGAGCTTTCCTTTGACCTCGTCGGCGATGCCCAGGCGCTGGAACAGGCTAAGCATATAGACGCCGCTCGGACCGGTCGAATATCCGATCGACTTGGTCGCAAGAAGCGTCTTCTTCAGCGCTTCGGTCGTGCTGATGTCGGGCTTCGGCGCGCCGGCTTTGACGCCCACGCCTACCCCCGATTTCGCCAGATCGACGCGGCTGCCTGACGCAAGCCTGCCAGCTTTGATGTGTTCTTCGATCGACGGTGCGGACATGATCAGCAGGTCATAGGTCTCGCCGGCCGCTAAGCGCTTGTTCGCGTCGAGCGTTCCCGTGAAGATCGTCGTGACCTTATGTCCGGATGCCTTTTCGAATTGCGGCACCAGTTCGCGATACGCTTCTTCGGTCGCCTGCGTGGACAGAACTTTGATTTCGGCGGCGTGGACCATGCCTGAGAACATCAACCAGCTGACGGCGCCAAACGCAACAATCTGATTCCGCGTCACCTTGATCCTCCCGCTACGGCTTGCTCAATCCATTCTACTGCGTGCGCGCCAATGCTTGCGTTACGCGCCGTTGGGCTGCTGACCGGGCCTTCACTCGCGGATGCTGATGCCGGCCTCCTTGATCAGCGGTCCCCACTTGTCCATTTCCGATTTGAGAAATCGTCCGAGCTCCGCCGGCGTCGAGCCCACCACGAACAAGCCGAGCTCTTCCAGACGTCCTCTGATCGCGGGATCGGCCAGCGCGGCGGCGGTATCGGCATGTATTTTCCGTATGATCGCCGCCGGCGTATTGGCCGGCACGAAGAAGGCGTACCAGCCCGACACATCGAATCCCGGCAAGCCGTTCTCCGCCAGCGTGGGCACGTCCGGCGCTGCCGGCGAGCGTTTCGCGGTCGTCACCGCGAGCGCCCGCAACTGACCCTGCTGCATCAGCGAGAGCAGCGGGGCGATATTGTTGAAGAAGACATCGACGCGTCCGGGAATGACGTCTTGGATCGCGGGCGCGGCGCCGCGATAGGGGATGGTCGTCAACGCGATGCCGGCCGCGCGCTTGAATAGCTCGCCGGCAAGATGCGGCGCAGTGCCGTGGCCTGGAGTCGCAAAGCTGAGCTTTCCACTGCTCGCCTTGGCATGGGCGATGAACTCCGGCACCGAACGCGCGGGCGAGGAGTTAGGTACGATCATCGCGCAGGGATACTGCACGACCAGCGTGACCGGCAGGAAGTCGGCGACCGGATCGTAGGTGAGTTTCGGATAGAGATATAAATTGACGGCCTGGAAGTCTCCCGCGAGGAAGATGGTGTATCCGTCGGGCGCGGAGCGCGCCGCAACCTCGGCTGCGATGTTGCCGCTGGCTCCGCCTCGGTTTTCGATCACCACTTGCTGGCCCCAGGTGTCGGAAAGTCGGGCTGAGAGGATGCGGGCGATCGCATCGGCTCCGCCGCCTGGTGGAAACGGCACGATCAGGCGGACGAAACGGTTCGGCCAAGTCTCCGTCGGCGTCTGAGCGAATGCAGCCGGACCGAGTGCGGCGGCAAACGCCAACGCTGCAGCGATGCCGATCAACTGGATGCGGCGGCCTTTGTCAGCCCATCTTGCGTTCACTCCTGGACGCTGATGCCGGCTTCCTTGATGACGGGTGCCCATTTGTCCATCTCCGCCTTGAGGAACGCCGCAAGTTGCTCCGGCGCTGAGCCCACCACCAACACCCCCAGTTGCTCCAGCCGTTCCTTGGTTGCCGGATCCTTTAGCACCGCCGCCGTATCGGCGTGCATCTTTCGAATGATCTCCGGCGGCGTCTTGGCTGGCGCAAACAGCGCATACCATGAGGACACGTCGAACCCCGGAACGCCGACCTCCGCGATCGGCGGCAGATGCGGCACCGCCGGCATGCGCTTGGCAGTCGTCACCGCCAGGCCCCGCAGCTTGCCGCCTTGGATCAGCGGCAGCACGGCGCCGATATTGTTGAACATCACGTCGACGCGGCCGGGCACGAGATCGTTGAACGCAGGCCCTGCGCCCCGATATGGCACGTGCAGCATTTCGATGCCGGCCATGCGCTTGAACAGTTCGCCGGAGAGATGCACCGAGGTGCCATGACCCGAGGAGGCGAAGGTGACCTTGCCCTTATTGGCTTTTGCATAGGCGATGAATCCGGCGACCGAATGAGCGGGCGAGGTCAGCGGCACCGCCATGATGTTGGCATACTCGCAAAGAAGCGATACCGGCGCGAGATCGCTCATCGCATCGTAGCTGAGCGAGGGAAACAGGAAGCGGTTCACTGCGAGCGGCATCGATTGCAGCAACACAGTGTGGCCGTCGGGGTCAGCGCGCACGACCGCCTCGGTGCCGATATTGGTGGACGCGCCGCCGCGGTTCTCGACCACCATCTGCTGGCCCCACATGTCCGAGAGCTTGCCGGCGACCACGCGCGCAATGGTGTCGGTTCCGCCGCCAGGCGGGAACGGCACGATGAGGCGTACGAACCGGGTGGGCCAATTCTGCGCAGATGAATCGCGGATGGACGAACTCTGCGCGAGCGTTGGGCGGGCGAGCCATGGAGCGAATGCCGCCGTCGCGGCTATTCCGATCGCACGACGGCGGGTGATCATTCGTTGACCCTGATGTTGGCCGCCTTGATGACCGGTGCCCACCGCTCCATCTCCGCCTTCAGATGGGCGCCCAGTTGTTCGGGCGTGGAGCCCACCACGACGACGCCGAGCGCGTCGAGTTTGGCTCTGATTTGCGGTTCGGCGAGCACCGCGACCGAGTCGGTGTGCATCTTGGCGATGATCTCGGGAGGCGTCTTGGCCGGCACGAAGAAGGCGAACCAGGACGACGTGTCGTAGCCGGGCACGCCGGATTCCGCGATGGTTGGAATCTCCGGCGCCGTCGTTACCCGGGTGGCGGTGGTCACGCCGAGTGCGCGCAATTGTCCGGACCGAACGAGCGGAAGACCTGAGGCCATCACCGCGAAGGTGCAATCGACTCGTCCAGCGATCACATCGGTGTAGGCGGGTGACGCTCCACGGTAGGGCACATGGGTCAGGTCGACTTTGGCCATATGCTTGAACAGCTCGGCGCTCATATGCGGCGAGCTGCCATGCCCCGGAGAGGCAAAGGTGAGCCGTCCCGGCTCGCCCTTGGCCCGCGCAACAAGCTCGCCAACCGAACGCAATGGCGAGGAAATCGGCACGACCAGCACGTTCGGAAAGAGGCAGATCAGCGTCACCGGGGCGAAATCGGCAAGCGGATCGTAATTGATGGATTCAAAGAGGTAGCGGTTCACGGCCAATCCGGCCGCGCTGATGTACAAGGTGTAGCCGTCGGGCGCGGAGCGGGCGACGAATTCGGATGCGATGTTGCCGCCGGCGCCCGGCCTGTTCTCGATCACCACCTGCTGGCCCCACATCTCCGTAAGCCGCGCGCCGAGGATGCGGCCGATGCTGTCGATGCCGCCGCCGGGCGTGAACGGCACGACGAGCTTGACAATGCGGCTGGGCCAGCCTTGCGCGGAAGCGGTCTGCGCCGCGGCGTTGCGTCCGCGCAGCAGGGGCGCGAGCACCGACGAGGCCGCAAGCGCGGCAAGCCGGCGCCGATCGATCATCGCGGACTTCGCCCTCATTCGTCGACCTTGATCTTCGCTTCGCGGATGACAGGACCCCATTTATCCATTTCGGCCTTGAGAAAGGCGCCAAGCTCCTCCGGAGTCGAGCCGACGAGCGTGGCGCCGAACTGCTCCAGCCGCTCCTTCACCATGGGATGGGCAAGCGTCGCGACAGCGTCCTCGTTGATCCTCCTGATAATGGCGCGCGGCGTCTTGGCCGGTACGAACAAAGCAAACCAGGTCGAGACGTCGAGGTCCGAAACGCCGGCTTCCGCGATGGTCGGCAGGTCCGCCGCGGCCGGCACGCGCTTTGCCGCGGTGACCGCCAATCCCCGCGCAGCGCCAGCCTTCACATGCGGCAAACTCGCCGTGATGTTGTCGACGATGACGTCGAGACGTCCGGCAATAACATCCTGCAACGCCGGCGCTGCGCCGCGATAAGGTACGTGCGTCATCTCGATCCCGGCCATGCGCTTGAACAGTTCGCCGGAGAGGTGCACCGAGGTGCCGATTCCACCTGAGCCGTAGCTGATTTTGCCGGGGTTGGCCCTGGCATAGGCGATGAATTCGCGCACCGACTTTGCCGGGGAGGAATTAGGCACCACCATGATATTCGATTGCGTGCAGATCAGCGTAACCGGTGCGAAATCGGCGACCGGATCATAGTTGAGCGAAGAATAAAGAAACCGATTGGTCGCGTGCGGCACTGAGGTGATGTAAAGCGTGTAGCCGTCCGGATCGGATAGGGCTGCGGCC
>CBFGVM010000020.1:0-20602 GCA_965652015.1 uncultured Alphaproteobacteria bacterium | reverse complement strand
CAAAAACGCCGATTCATGCAAAAATTCTCCGGTTCCAAGATGCGGAATTGAGCAATTGTTTCAATATGATAGAGCAAATCTGGATCGCCTTGGGAACCATCGCGGTATGGGCCTGCGCGGTGCGCAAGCAACACGACTTGCCGATCCACTTTCTGCCAAGCTCCGTTGCAAATTTAAAGGACAGCCGCGGTCGCAGTTGGTCATTGCACGCAAGCTTTACAAGACCAGCATGCCTCTCCATAGTCGTAATTTCACGGATCGGGACGTGCCCACGCCATGAATTATGTTGAACAGTTAAAATCTGACGGCGCCCGGCATCCGTCCAACGTCGAAGATTATTTGCAGATCGAGTTTTGTCCATGCTGCGGCGCGTCGGCGGCAGATGCCGAACCTCGCGTCGCCTCTTCGCCGCCGGCAGAGGCATTAAGCGCTGATCGTCACGGCTCATTTCTCTCCGGCTATACGGAAGCGCGGGTTTTCTTCACGTATTTCGAGTGCTCGAAATGCGGCGCTCTGTTTTGCCGCTCCTACTATCGACAAAGCCAGCTCGATGGACTTTACGGCCGTCAAGCCGAGAACATGGTCTCTGTTCCATTGGCGGCGCGTAAACGCACGCAGGAGAGCTATGTACGTCTTCTGCGCCGGCACAGCCGGATGGCGGGAAATTTTTTGGAAATCGGTCCGGACATCGGCTTGTTTGCTTCCTGCTTCGCAGAGGGCGCTTCGTTCAGTCACTACTGGCTGTACGAACCGAATCGAGAGGTGCACACGTCCCTGGCCGATAATTTTCGCGGCCTAAGCTTCACCATCAATCCGGGCATTTTTCGCGCTGCCGACGTGCCTGCCCAGAGTGTGTCGACCGCGGTGATGATCCACGTGCTTGATCATCTGCTGCAACCGAAGGATTTTCTTCGCGAGGTGAAAGCGAGCTTGGAGCCCGGCGGCGTCGTTCTGATTGTGACGCACGACTGCGCCTCGGTGCTGGCCCGCGTTTTGGGGCGACGATGGCCGCCCTACACGCTGCAACACCCGCAACTGTTCTCACAGCGCTCGCTGGCCACGCTTCTGCAGGCAAGCGGCTTCGAAGTCCTCGAGACCGTCAAGACCACCAATTACTTCCCGTTGTCATTCTTGATGCGCGCTGCTTTGACGGTGTTCGGCCTGCCGGACCGCTTCGTTCCGGCAGCGGATGCACCATTGGTAGGCCTCAAGCTCGGCAATATCGGCACCATCGCGCGAAAACCGCGATGAGGTTGCAGCGCGATCAAGATCCATTGCGCGCATCTCAGACCACTGCCACCTCAGGCACGGGCACAATGAATCTTCCCCCACGTCGCCTGAACTCGCCTTGCTGAGCGAGGATTTCGGCCGCAAAATTCCACGTCAGTAAGAGGACGTAGGCAGGCCGACGTTCGAGCAGCGCCTGTGGCGGCAGAATCGGCAGGTGATTGCCGGGCGTGAAGCGGCCTTGCTTGAGGTGGCTGCGATCGACCACGAATTCGATCAGACGGCCGTCGATGCCAAAGGCGTTCATCAACGTGCTTCCCTTAGCGGAAGCCCCATAGGCCGCGATGCAGTGCCCCTCTTCTTTCAGCCGCTGCAACAGCGCGAGTAGCTGCTGCTTGAGCTGTGCAACGCGCTCGGCGAAATCGCGATAGTAGTCGAAGGCCAAGAGACCTTCGGATTTCTCCTCCGTCAACAGGCGGGTCACGCGCGGCGATGCAGGTCCGTCCGCATGCCCTACGAACAGCCGCAGTGAGCCGCCATGAATCGGAACGAGTTCGACGTCGCGGATCATGAGCCCGTGGCGCCGGCAGAGCGCCTCGACCGAACTCGCGGAATAGTAGCTAAAGTGTTCGTGATAGATGGTGTCGAACTCGAGCTTGGCGATCAAGTCGCGGACATATGGCGCCTCGATGACGGCAACGCCTTCCGGCTTGAGCACTTGCTTGATCCCGCCGACAAACGTATTGGGATCGGGAACGTGGGCAAAGACGTTGTGCGCGTGCACGATATCCGCCACTTGCCCTCGTGCTGCGAGTCGTCGAGCCAGGTCCTGATCGAAGAACTCAACCAGTGTTGGAATCCCTTTCGTCGTGATAGCGAATTTGGCGATGTTGGAGGCGGGTTCGATCCCGAGAACCGGGATCCCCTGCGCCTTGTAGAACTGCAGCAGATATCCGTCATTGCTTCCCACCTCGATGACGAGGCTTGCGGGACCGAGGCGGTGATGGGCGATGAGCGCCTCCACCAGCGTGCGCGCATGCTCGACCATGGTGTCGGATGACGACGAGGTGTAGGCGTAGTCGCAAAACAACCGTTGTGGCGGCACCGTCTCACCGATCTGGGCCAGCGCACACTGCGGACAAAAATACAGCTCCAGCGGAAATCGATCCTCTCTCCCACGCAATTGCTCGGCGCTCAGCAATGCGTTGGCAAGCGGCACACGCCCGAGGTTCAGCACCTGCATCAGAGTGGCGTGCCCGCAGGATCGGCAGCTTGGCCCATTTTCGGGCGCCCGATCTGCGCGCACCGCGCTCACCATCGCTTCCAGGGCGGCGTGTTCGACAGCCACAGCCGTTCCAGCCCCTGCTTGTCGCGCAGCGTGTCCATGCACTGCCAGAACCCTTCATGCCGGTATCCGGCGAGCTGCCCATCTTGCGTCAGCCGTTCCAGCAGATCGACCTCAAGCACGTCGTCATCGCTGCGCAAATAGTCGAGCACGCCGGGTTCCATAACCATATACCCGCCGTTGATCCAGGCATTTTCAGTCACCCGCTTTTCGGCGAAGTCAGCAACCCGATCCCCGTCAAAAATGATGTTACCGAAGCGCGCCACCGCGGGCACAGCCGTCACGGTTGCCAGCTTTCCCTGGCTCCTGTGAAAGGCCACGAGTCGATCCAACGGTACGTCGGATACGCCATCACCATAGGTGAGCATGAAAGTTCCGCCGCCGATCAGCGGCGCAAGCCGCCGCACGCGCCCTCCGGTGAGCGTATCGAGACCGGTATCGACCAGATGGATCTTCCAGGTCTCCTCGTGGCGCCGGCGACGCTCCACGGTCCCGGTGCCGAGATCGATCGTGAGGTCGCTCGCCATATCGCCAAACTGCAAGAAAAAATTCTTCACCACCTCAGCCTTGTAGCCGAGCGCCACCACGAACTCCTCGAATCCGTAGGAGGCGTAGAACTTCATGATGTGCCAGAGGATGGGATGCTGACCGATCTGCACCATTGGCTTCGGGATGGTGACCGTTTCCTCGGCAAGCCTAGTGCCGGATCCTCCGGCGAGGATCACCACCTTCATGCGGTGCCCCGTAGCGGGACCCGATCGTCCCCCAACCGATCGAGCCGCTGCGAAAAAGCATCGATCTGCTGACGCGTCACTAGAGCGACGTCGTCTCCGTTCCAGAACGCGCGATACCAATCTGCGGTCCAAGTCACCGCCTCGTCGAACGAGAGCAGCGGCCGCCAGCCCAGCAGAGAGCGGGCGCGCGATGCGTCGAGCGTGAGGAGCGAGGCTTCGTGCGGATGCTCGTCGGTGTCGAACCGCCAGCCGGGACGCCCGCCCCAACGCGTCGTGAACGCTTGGACGAGGTCGCAGACGGAGCGGAAGCTCTCCGCGTCCGGCGCAAAATTCAGCGCCGCCGGCGCCCGCGCCGGATCAAGCAGCATGGACTGCGCCAGCATGAGATAGCCGGCCAGCGGATCCAGCACATGCTGCCACGGCCGAACGGCTTGCGGGTAGCGCAGCGCGACCGGGGTTCCCGCCTCGCAAGCCTTGACCAGATCGTGTCCGATGCGGAATGGCGACCAATCCCCGCCGCCGATGACATTGCCCGACCGCGCGGTCGCCACGCGGCAGTCAGCGTCGAAGAAGCATTGGCGGAAGGAACTGGTGACGAGCTCGGCGCAGGCTTTGGAGTTGCTGTAGGGATCGCGACCGCCCAGCCGATCGTCTTCGGTAAACGCGCGGCCGTCGCCGTCGTTCTCATAGACCTTATCGCTCGTCACCACGATCGCGGCGCGCACGCTCGCTACCGAGCGCAGCGCCTGCAGCACGTTTGCGGTTCCCATGACATTGGTAGCGTAGGTGCCGAGCGGATCCGCATACGAGGGCCGCACCAGCGCTTGGGCCGCCATGTGGATCACGATCTCCGGCTCGCAGTCCACAAGCGCGCGCAGGAGAAGCGGGTAATCGGCAATGTCGGCATAGATGTCCGTACCTCGACCGCGGGCACAGAGCGCAAAAAGGCTGGGATCGGTGTGCGGCGGCAGCGAAAACCCAGTGACTTTCGCCCCGAGCCCGGTCAACCACAGCACCAACCATGCGCCTTTGAATCCGGTATGGCCGGTGACGAAGACGCGGCGATCGCGCCAGAAGCTCGCGTCGAAGGCGAACATCAAAATGGCCCGGTGAACGACTTATCCGGTACGTCCAAAGTCTTGTCCTCGGGCGTAATGTCGGCCCAAGGATCCTCACGAGCGCCATTCCCCGACAGCCCGAGGACGCGGCGCACAGCCGCCACGATATGGCGGGGAGTTGGATAGTAATAGTTGGAGAGCGCCCGCGTCGTGGGCGTCGGGACGTCGGGCAAAGTCACCCGGATCGGCGCCGCCTTCAGCGCATCGAATGCCTGCTCGGTCACGCGGGCGATGATCTCCCCCGCGAAACCGCCCGTCAGCGTCCCCTGGTCCACCACAACTAGCCGGCCGGTCTTGTGCACCGACGCGAGGATGGCCGCATCATTGCGCGGAACCAGCGTTCGCAAGTCAATGATCTCGGGCTTGATGCCGTCCCGCTCGAGCAGCCGCGCGGCCTTAAGCGCGTCGAGAGTCGCATAGGAGCAGGCAACAATCGTCACGTCGGCGCCTTCGGTGACAATACGCGGCTCGCCCAGCGGAACGGTGTAATGGCCTTCGGGAACAGGCCCGTGAATGTTGTGCAACCAGCGATGTTCGAAGAACACAACCGGATTGTCGTCCTCGATGCTGGCAATGAGCAGCCCCTTGGCATCGTGCGGCGTCGACGGCATGACGACCTTGAGCCCGGGAATATGCGCAAACCAAGCATGCAGGCTCTGTGAATGCTGCGGACCTTGACCCCAGCCGCGACCGATGATCATCCGCAGCGTCATCGGCACCTTGGATTGGCCGCCGAACATGTAATGCCACTTCGCAGCCTGATTGCAGATTTGATCCATCGCGGTCATCGCGAATTCGAGCCGCATGTGGGTCATGATCGGCCGCATCCCGACTAGGCAGGAGCCGAGCGCGACGCCGGTCATGGCGTTTTCCGCCACCGGCATATCGAAGACGCGCTTGCTGCCGTGCTTTTGCTGCAGGCCTTTGGTCGTGCCGAACACGCCAATCGGGTCGGGTACGCCCAAGCCCATCAAATAGGTGCTGCGGTCCCGCTCGAGGCAGATGTCGATGGCCTCGTTGATGGCCTCCGCGAACTTGAGCTGCCGGTTGATCATGAAGTCGACCGATCAGGCAAAGATGTGCCGGTTGAGCTCTGTGCGCGGCGGGAATGGGCTCTTCTGCGCAAATGCGACCGCGTCGTCGATCTCCGCGGCAACCTCGGCATCCACCGCGTCGTGCCCCGCCTGATCCATCAAGCCGTCGTCCTCAAGCAGTTTGCGGTGCAGACGAATGGGACAGCGCGCGACCCAGGCGTCGAACTCCTCCTGCGTGCGATATCCAAGATGGACGTCGCCGAGAGGGCCGCAATGTTCGAGCCAACGGTAGGTCATGAATTCGAGCAGCGCCGGGCCGCCCTTGTTGCGAATATAGGCGACGGTCTCCGCGGCGGCTGCGTCCACCGTCTCGACCAACTGACCGTCGTGTTGCGAGGTTCTGATGCCATGCCCGCACACCAGCTCGGCAATGGTGCGGTTCGCCGGCTGCCGCGACTCCAGCGACGTGTTGACCGAATAGAGATTGTTCTCGCAAACGAAGAGCACGGGCAGCCGATGGACTGCCGCAAAGTTCACGCTCTCATGAAAGACGCCGGTCTCCGTCGCCGCATCGCCGAAGAAAACGACGGTAATGCCGGCGCGCTCCTGCAGCATCGTGCCGAACGACGCACCAACGCCGATCGGGATGGTGCTGCCGACGATCGGCACGCAACCGAGAAAGTTCACCGAGAGGTCGATGAGATGCATCGAGCCGCCCTTGCCCGAGGCGCAGCCGTCGATCTTGCCATAGAGCTCCGCGAACATCGCGCGCAGGCTGCCGCCTTTGCCGATGTAATGGGCATGTGAGCGGTGCGCGCTGATGACATGGTCTTCCCGGCGCAGATGCCTGCACACGCCGGCGGCCACCGCCTCCTGGCCGATGCTGAAATGTGTGGGACAACGCATGTCGCCTTGCGCGTAAAGCTCCTGGATGCGCTCCTCGACGCGGCGAATTTTCAACATCGAGCGATAGAGCGCGAGGCGCACCTCGCGCGGCGCGGCCGATGGCAGCTTCCGCTCGAGCCGGCCGGCCGCCGTGGCAGAATGAGAGATGATAGTCATTCGTTCAACATCCGCTTTGGCATGTCGGCAGAGTGGCCCCCATCGAAGCGATGGCAACACGGCACTACGGGCGCTTCCGCACAAACAAAAACACCCTAGCCTGCATGCCGCGCCTCCTGCTGAGGCGACGCGATCCGGCCGCGCGCATGGTGCATCCACAAGGCAAAAGCGTCGTACGGGACCACACGCGGCATTGCAAGCAGCCTTTCGGCCTCGAAGGCCGCAACACCCGCACCTTCGCCCAGAACCAGGCCGTCGATGTCAGATCGGGGCAATTTCACGGTATAATACGTCCGCAACCGGATGCCGTCGCCGGCAAACCCGAAGTCGAAGGTGAATTCGGTAAATCGGGTCACATCCGCGGCAGGAACCGCCACCGCAAGTTCCTCCTCCAGCTCTCGCACCAGGGCAAGGGTTGGTGCCTCGCCGGCCTCGACGGCGCCGCCGAAGCATCCCCAATGGTCCGGATAGAAGATGGCTGGATTGGAGTCTCGCAGCTGCATCACGTAGCGACCGTCCGATAATTGCAGTAGCGCGGCCACGGCATGGGCCGGCCGCAGCGTGGCCCGCGAGCCGAGAAATGCACCGGAGGGATCCGACACGCGCGCGCCCCGCTCGCAGGCTCAGCCCCGCATCACGAAATCGGTGGGAAGCGTTTTGAGCTGCGGAAGATATTTGCGTCCCCATTCGACCATTTCGCGCATGCCTTCTTGCCAGTTGACCTGCGGCTCCCAGCCGACATCGCGTTTGATGGCGGAGCTGTCGAGCCAATATCGCGAATCCTGATGTTGGCGATCGCCGGTCACCTCGCAAAGTTGCTCGAATGGCATTTTGAGCGCCTCGGCCGCCAGTTCGACGACGCGGCGGATCGAGGTCGGATCCTTGGGCCCGGCGTTGTAGACGGTGCCGAGCGGCGCCTTTTCCGCCACCAGGTAAATGGCTCGGCCGAGGTCACGGTTGTGGATATAGGATTTCTCGGCGCGGCCGCCGCCGTGCAGCGGAAGCTTGCGGCCGGTCAACCCGCAGAGCACCGCTTTGGGAATGACGCGATGGAGCTGCTGCCCGGGTCCGTAGGCATTCGACGGCCGGACGATGTTCATTGGGAACTTCAAGTAACGATTGATCGAAATGAGATGCATGTCGAAAGCCGCCTTCGACGCCGCGTAAGGGCTCGTCGGCTTGATCGGCTCGTCCTCCTTGGCGGCATGCTCAACCGAGCCGTAAAGCTCCGACGTGCCGATGTGAATAAAACGCTCGAGATAATCGCGCGACTGGAGCTGCTCACACAGCTTGGCAAGGGCTACGCAATTCGTCTCGAAATAGCGCCATGAATGCTTCAGCGAGGTCGCGCCTTCACCTTGGGCGGCGAAATTGATGATCACCTGCGGCTTCTCGCGATCGAGAAGCTCCATCAGGAGATCGAGCTCGTAGTTTACGTGGTAGGCGTGATAGCTATACCGCGGATCGCCGTCGCCGATTCCCAGCGTGAAGCATTCGTATTTCGGCAGATTGCGACCCACCGCGATGACTTTGGCGGGATCGGCATGGTCGAGCAGATATTTCGAGGTATGCAGCCCGAAAGATCCGCCCCCACCTAGTACAGCATAAGTCTTCTTCATCCTCGCTCCTGATGATGCTCGCGGCCGGGCTCAGCGCTCCGCACCGTCCACTCGGGATCGACCTCCAGAATCGTCCAATAATAGTCGCCGGTATAGCCCGCCCGCTTGAACAGCTCATACCACATTTCGGGCTTGCCGAAGGTCTCGGCCGTAAGCACCCAATCGAGAAACGCGTCGCGCTCGTCATCGTTGCGATAAGCATCCACCTGCACATAGCCGCGCCCGGGCGCAACCCGCTCGATTTCGCGCACCGCCTCGACACAGGCGTCGTAGGCGAGATTATGCACGACGTTGATGCAAATCGCCGCATCGATGCTGCCGCTCGCGAAAGGCAGCCGCTGCGCGCTTGCGCATACGATGCGACCGCGGACATCAGGGTGGCAGTTCTCAATCGCATACTGCGAGATTTCAAGTCCCCACGCGTCGAGGCCGGGCACCACGGCCATCAGATCGCGCATGAGAAAGCCCTTGGCGCAGCCGATATCCAGCACGCGGTCTCCTGGCTTAAGTCCGAAATGTGCGGCGATATCGCAGGCCACGGGAATCCAGCGTCCGTCATAGCGGTAGCCGCCATAGCCCTGCTCTCGCGTGCCGTCAAAATATTCGCGACCGAACCTGCGGGCAATAATCCGGTTCTCCGCCTGCCCTTGCTTGCGAGCGATGAGGTTGCGCTTTGCACGCGGATATCTTGCGAGCAGATTGATCTCAGCCACTGGCCTGGGCTCTCATATCGACGAGCGTCGCCGCCAAGCCGTCGTCGAGCGCCTTGAAGCGCATCGCAGGAAAGGCGCGCAGCAGGTTGGTGATATCGAAATGGCGATGCGTCTCCGGGTTCTGCCGTGGCGACGGCGCGATCTCGACCGGTCGCCCGGCCTGCGCAGCGATGATCTCGGCGACCGTGCCGAAGCTCTCGGATTTCCCAGTTGCCAGATTGAGCAGACCGCTCGACCCATGCAAGACGGTATTGAGAATGAGGTTCACCGCGTCAGCCGCATATAAATGGTCGCGAGTTTCCTCGCCATTGCCGAACAGCGCAATGCGCCCGTCCTTGAGCGCCTGGCGCAAGAACCGGTTCGGACCGTAGGAATTGTGGGTATCGCCTACGCCATACACGGCGGTCAGGCGGAGAACTGCGAGCGGCGCCTTGGCTTCAGCGGCCAGCATCAGCTCGCGCGTGCGATGCATGACGCCATAAAGATCGACGGGCACGGCCGGCGTCTCCTCCGAGATGAGTGCCGTTGCGAAGGAGTAGACGGCGTCGGAGCTCGCATAGACGAGCTGCGCGATCGCCACAGCGCGCGTCGCCTCGCAGACCGCTCGGCCCATGGCAAGATTTCGCATCAGCGTGCCGGAATCGCGGCCCTTGTCCGGGGTGAGCGCCGCCAAAAACACCAAGACATCTTTGGGACGCAGTCGCTCGGCCAGCCGCGCGCCCGCTGAGGCGTCCGCAAGATCGATATCGCGCGACCCCAGCGCAGCAGCCTCAATGCCCGCCCCCGCGCAGGCTTTAATCAGGCCGCGGCCCAAAAATCCACCCGACCCGAGAACGACCACGCGCTCGGGCTTGCGGGGATCATTGTGGGCATGGGACAGCGTCATTTGGTATGCACCGGCGGCGGCGCTCCAAGTACGACATGGTCGAGGCCGGCGGCAACCGCGGCGGGCGGGTCTAACATCGAGAACGGATCGATTACAACGCGCCCGCGCAAGCGCGTGGCGATATCGTCCGGCCTGAGCGAACGGAATTGTGGCCAGGGGGTCATTACGACAAGGGCGTCGGCGCCTTCGCAAGGTGCCAGCGCATCATCCGTAACCGTCATGCGCGGATGCCATTCCGGCGCAGCACGCACCACCGGGTCGAACACGCGCACTCGGAACCGCACGAGCTCCTTGATCAAAGCAACCGCAGGGGAGTTCTTGATGGAGTGAGTATTCTCTTTGTAGGTGACGCCGAGAATGCCGATGATCGGCTCCTCGACCCGCGACAGAACCCGCTCATGCAACTGCCGCAATGGCCAATCCCGGCGGTAGCGGCTGTTCCGCAGCCACGCGGCAATCATGCCCGCTTCGGTGCCATTGCCTTCCGATAGGCGCTGAACGGTAGCGAGATCGCGTTCGAGATTGCCGCCCGCGATACCGAGACCGGGCGCAAGATAGGCATAAGCACCAATGCGCCGGTCTAGCTTCAACGCCGGCACGATTTCCCGCCAGTCCGCGCCGATCCGCTCGCACAACTCCGCCAATGTATTGGCAACGCTCACCGACGCCACCAGGCAGCAGTTGATGGATATCTTAGCCAGTTCCGCGCTCTCGTAGCGCATCGGCAAAATCGGGCAGCCGAATGCATCGAGAACGGAGCGAAAGCGCGGCTCGAGTGGGGTAGTCGGTTCGGCACAGCCGACGATGGTGCGCTCGGGTTTGAGAGCTCGCTCGACGGCCTGCCCAAAGACCAGCGTCTCGACCTGATAATAGAGGCGCTCGAGCGGCCACGCCCGAAGCGCACGCGTGTAGCCCGGCGGCACCTGCGAAAGCACGACCATGATCGCCCCGGGAGCCATACCCGCGGCAACCTCGTGAATCAGCGCGGTCAATCCGGAGACGTCGCTGCGCCCCTGATCGTCGGTCGGCACGTCCGGCGCCACGTAGACGATATCGCAATTTTTGAGATCGCCGCGCTCGCTGGTGAAGCGCTGGCGCGCGGCATTGCCGCGAATCAATTCATCGAGGCCGGGCTCCAACACCGGCCAATCCCGCTGCCCCAAACGGCGAATGAGCGCACGATCAGCGTCGAAGCAGATCGTCTCAAAGCCGCGCGCCGCCACGGCTGATGCCGAAACAAGGCCGAGGTGAGTCATACCGGCGAAACCAACGACCGGCGGCGTCATCTCTCACCTCTCGCCGCAATCGCCTCCGCGCTAAGACGCCGCAGCACGCGATGAAGCCAGATGTCGTTCGACAGATCGGTCTTCGCACCGGAGAGGCAAAGCGTCTTGAAGTGCGCGTATTCCAATGCCCAGGTCGGATCGTCTTGCACCAGCGTCATTGTCTCCTCCGGCGGCCGTCCGCTCGGCAACACGCGCGTGCGCTTGATGAAAGCCGCCGGCCCCCACTTGCACAGCGACTGGATGTGCGCCGAGCCGCGCTCGGCGAGGATGTCGCAGGTAAAATGGTTGCGCCACATCAACAGCGTCATTTCCAGCTCGATACGCGGGCGCGAATGTTCGCAGTTGATGACCACGTGATCCGGCGCGCGATTTTCGAACTGGTGGACGCCGACAAACCCAAACCTGTCCTCCATGTCTCCGAACCAGAAGCGGCACGTATCAAGCAGGTGCGAGCCAAGGTCCGGCAGGACGCCGGCACCGCTATCCCGCCAAGCCGAATCGCGCACGAGGCGCGCCGTGCCGTTGCCATAGAACATGCGGCAGGAATAGATCGCTCCCAGTTCACCGCTTGCGATCAGGTCCCGCATACGCACGAAGTGCGGCTCGAAGCGGTGGTTATAGGCGGTGTAGCAAACAACGCCATTTTTGCGCGCGCGCGCTTCAAGACGGGCGATCTCGCTCTCGTCGCTCGCCCAGAGCGGCTTCTCCACCAGGACGTGCTTCTTGTTTTGGAGGCAGTAACTGAGAAGCTCGATTTTGGGTTCGTCCGGGATGCAGGCCAGCACGGCGTCATAGTCGGCGAGCGGGACGTCGACAATCGACCGATAGCGGGCTTCCTCGTTGACCGGGTCGACGTCCGCGACGAAGTCGTCGCGGGCAATGCGTCGGCGCTTGTGTCCTTGAACTCCGAGGCCCGCGACCACTACTCGCATCGCTGACTGCTCAGACGAGGACCATCTGTCGCTCGATGCCGTCGATCTTGGACCGCAAATCGTCTGCTGTTACCGGAATGTTACCGTCGCATTCGCACTCGACCGCCGCCGCCATGCTACCGAGGATCGTGGCCATGCCCGCGTCGCCAACGGCGAGCATGGCAAGGGTGGCATAGGCGAGCAGCGCGTCCCCGGCGCCCACGGCATCGACCAGGCGGTCCACAAAGCTGTCGATGACGAAGAAACTATCGAGCGACTCGTGGTCCGCGCTACAGCACGCGAGCACGCCGCGTTCACCGAGTTTGAGGATGAGCAGCCTGCAGCGCGACGCATCATAGAGGTTGGACGCGAGCGGACGAATACCGGAGTCCTGGTCGCCAAGGGCAAACCGGGCCTCCCGCTCGTTCGGGGTGATGAGATCGAAGCCCTGGAAGTCAGTGATGTTGCCCCAACGGCTGGCCACTTGACTGTCGGCGACACGGAAGCAGCCATCGGGCAGCGCGTGCACCAGTTGCGGGATGGTGCGGCGATTGAAAAGGCCGTGGCGGAAATCCGAGAACACCACGGCGTCGCTGGGTACATCTCGTACCGACCGGGTGATGTCTTCGAGGATTTGGTCCGATATCGAGCGATTGTCCAGCGTATCCACCTTCAGGAGCCGATAGCCGCCGACGACGATCGCGTTCTTGTTGACCGTCGGTCGCGAGCGGTCGATCACCGCGTTGACTTCGATATCGGCACCTCTGAGATCGTCGATGACGAAATCTCGGTAGCTGTCCTCGCCGAGCACGGTCGAAAAGGTGACGCGGCCGCCGGCGGCGGCCAGATGCTTTGCCACGATCCCGGCACCGCCGACATAGTCGACCTTACGCTCGAACAGCACGCTCATGGTGGGCGTCTTGGTATTGCCCCCGACCATGGCGCAATGGGTGTAGCTGTCCACGATGGTATCGCCGACAACGTGGACCCGATGTCCCTCCATCGCGTCGAGTGTTCGCCGCAGCTTGTCGAAGGTAATGCCGTTGCGCTCCATCAGGATTTGGAGCTTTTCCAGCTTGATTGCCGGCGGCGCGAGATCGATCAGGTTCGAGGAGGAATAGATGATGTCGCCGGGCGTGAAGATGATCTCGCCGCCATAGGCGCGGACCACTTCCGCCTCCTCCGCCGTCTTCGCAGGCATGCCGGTCGACGTGTACTCGAATCCCTTGGCGAAATAATCCGGCTCGATGAGACGAATGTTCTCCAGCGGCGTGGGGTTCTTGTCGATAACGACGTAGTCGACTACCTCGAAGGCAGCGAGATTGACCGCACGCAGATCCTGCGGGACGTGCGGTCGGTGCGCGCCTTTTGTGATGTGGTGGTCAGCGGTGATGCTGGCCACCAGCAGATCGGCCTTGCTCTTGGCGTACAGCAAATGCCGGACGTGGCCGGGATGCACGACGTCGAACACGCCGTGGCACATGATGACGCTTTTGTTGCGCGGACGCGGACCAATGACGTCGCGCAGCTCTTGCGCCGATTTGATCTTGTGACGATACCGGTCAAGCAACTGGAGCATGGACGACCTCAGGCACTCTGCTTGCCGAGGTAACGAAACCAAGTCTTGGTCGCCTCCGCAATGCGATCGGGATCCCATAATGGGGCGTCGCGCCAGCGTTCGATATCGACCAACATCCGCCGCACGCCGTCCTCGAAGCTGACGACCGGTTTCCATCCGAGCAGCGAAACGATCTTTGATATGTTGGCGAAGGTGCAGTCGGGTTCACCGGGTCGCTTGGGGATATACACTACGTCCCCGCCAAGAAGCTCGACCAGCCGATTGATCGATTGCGGGTTGCCGGCGCCGACATTGAAGCGCTCGCCGCTGACCGGCGTTCGTGCGGCGGCGAGAAACGCCTCGGCGACATCGGTCACGTAGATAAAATCGCGGCGCTGGGTTCCGTCACCGACGACCGTGTAAGGCCTGCCCGCAAGTTTCTGCCGAAAGAACACGCCGAATACGGCGCCGTAGACCCCGGTGGTGCGCACGCGCGGACCGTAGGCGTTGAAGATGCAGAGCGAATTCACCGGAAGTCCGTACACGCGATGCCAATGAAACGCCGCCTGCTCGCCCTGGTACTTGGAAAGCGCGTACGGATATTGCGGGGCAATGGGATGGTCTTCGGCGGTCGGTACGGCAGCAAGCCCGTAACAGGAGGAAGAGGCGGCGTACACGAATTTGTCGACCGCTGCATAACGGGCGCACTCGAGGACACGAACGGTGCCCTGTACGTTGGTATCCATGTACTGGATCGGTTGCTCGATCGAAGGCACGATGTCCCCGATGCCGGCGAAATGGAAGACATACTGCGCGCCGGCAAAGATCGGTGATGCCGGGTCGAGTTGACGAATGTCCTGCCAATAGCAGGCGAGATCGGGATGACCCCTGACGTGATCGAGATTGCTGCGGTGGCCGCCGACTAGGTTGTCGATCACGCGAACCGCAAAGCCCGCGCGCAGCAGCACGTCCACCATGTGGCTGCCGATGAAACCGGCGCCGCCGGTAACGACCGCAGCCGGTTTGGAGCTCATGCCGCCTTGAGCCTCTTCAACAGACGCACGTTGTAGTAGCGGTCGTCTTCCATGCTGTTTGGCAGCTTCCTGGTGAGGAAGGCCTGGGAGAGTTCGCGCACTGCGTCTTCGATCGTGTGGCGCGGCGTATAGCCGAGTACACGTTTTATCTTATCAGAGTTGATGTGATAGGAACGCACATCGTCGGTCGGGGTTGTAACGATTTCGACCCTCTTGCGGTCGGGTATCTCCTCCGCGACCACGCGCCGTACCAGCTCGGCGATCTCCATCAGCGACAGATTCTGATAGCCGACGTTGAAGATCTCGTTCTGGATCTTGTCGGCCGGCGCGGTGAGGAAGAGCTGTACTGCGTCACAGTAGTCCTGGATGTGCAGGTTTGGCCGCAACTGCGAGCCGCCGAATACCGTGATCTTGCCAAGATTGACCGCGTGATTAGTGAGGATGTTGACCGAGAGATCGAGTCGTTGCCGCGGCGAGTACCCGCACACGGTTGCGGGACGGAAGATCACGCCGGTAAAGGTCGCATCCGTGTGCTGCTTCAACAGCGGCTCGCACATGCCCTTGTATTTGTTATAGAGCGTGAGCGGAACAAGCGGATGATCCTCGGTGACATCGGGCTTGTCGGAAACGCCATAGACCGAACTCGAGGAAGCGTACACGAACCGTTTCACACCGGCCTTCTTGGCGGCTTTAACCAGCGGATCGAAGGCATTGAGGTTGATCGAGGTCGAGAGATCCTCATCGAGCTCGAAGCTCGCGTCGTTCGAGATGCAAGCGAGATTGACGACGGCGTCGTGGCCTGCAACCGCCGCGGCGAATTTCGCAGTATCGCGAATATCGCCGTCGATGATGCGCAGATTGGGGTTGTCCCGCGGCAGGAACTGGTTGCCGAAGAACATGATGTCATAGATCGTCACCTTGTAACCGCGCGACAGCAATTGCGGAACGAGGCGCGCCCCACAGTAACCCGCGCCGCCCGTTACCAAAACCTTGTCAAAGAGTCGCTCCATATCCCTCTCCTTCATTCCGCCGCGACTCGGGCCGTTTTGATCTGATAGGCCGCCGCCGCCGCGTCGCGATAAAACAATTGCACCGTCTCGCGCGAGTATTCCGTCAAATCCTTGCCGACGAGATCGAGCTTGCTCAAAAATTCGTTCGGCACCGTAACAATGTCGCAGCCGCTCTGCTCGGCGTGGAAGATGTTCAGCAACTCGCGGGTGCTAGCCCAAAGCAGCTCCGCCTTGGGACGCGCGGCGGCGATCTCTTTGCACGCCCGCATATGCGGGATCGGATCGACACCGGTATCGGCGATGCGCCCGGCGAACACCGAGACGATCGCTGCCGTTTGCGGGTGCAGCGCGTCGACGACCGCGCGCACCTGATCGAGCGTGAAGATCGCCGTCACGTTGAGGACTACGCCTTCCGACGAGAGCGCACGTATGAGCTCGCTTGCGGACTGTCCCTTGGTATTGGTGACCGGAATTTTCACGTTCACGTTGGGTCCCCACGCCGCGATCGTGCGCGCCTGCTCGGCCATGCTCGCGAAGTCGTCCGCGAACACCTCGAACGAGACCGGCCGGTCCGGGATCGCAGCCAAAACCTTACGCGCAAAGGCTTCGTAGTCGCCGACCCCGGCCTTGCGCATCAATGTCGGATTGGTGGTGAAGCCCTTGATCACGGGGTTCTTCGACATTTTTACGATGCCTTCATAGTCGGCACCGTCGGCGAAAATCTTGACCTTGAGATCGGCGACCCGGCTCATGGCCCCTCCTGTAGGGTTAGAACGGTTTCGATGATGAGGTCGGCGGCTTCGCCGATCGAATGCGCGACATAGTCGGGAGAATCCGGCGTCGGCAAGGCGTAGCCGAGATCGATGAACACAGTAGCACAGCCGGCAGCGCGGCCTGCCTCGACGTCGCTGCTGCGGTCGCCGACCATGAAGCTTTTCTTAAGGTTAATGCCGAGTTCCCTGGCGGCCTCCAGAATCATGCCCGGTTTAGGCTTGCGGCAGTCGCAATGCTCGGCCTGCCCATGAAAGCAGACCTTGACGGCATCGAGGGGCAATTCACGCGTCATGACCTCGTGCATCGCCTCGACTTCCGAACGGGGGACCAAGCCGTTTCCCACGTCCGGCTGGTTGGTGACTACCGCCAAAAGGAACCCCGCCTGCTTCAGCTTTTGGAGACTGGCCGCAGCCTCGGGATAAAGCCTGAAGTCCTCCAGCCGCCTCGGGGCGAAACTTCGACGGTCTCGGAATTCGGGAACGACAATGACCCCATCCCGATCGAGAAATACGGCCGGTCTCAACCCGGGGGCAGGGCTTACCATTTCGTCTGCCTGCGCTGCAAGGCTGGATGGCTGACCAGGCAGTGCCAGACCACGGCCTGGAAGGCCTCGGACAAGGGCGTGACCCAGCCCGGGTTGACCTGGGGAATAAGGACGACCACATCGCCGTGCTTTGCGGTGTAGCCGCTGTCCCGCCCCACGATCCCGAATACTTTCGCCGAGCGCGACTTCGCCAAATCGATCGCGTGGACGATGTTGGCGCTGATCTTGCGCTCGGCATCGCCACCGCCGACGGAGTAGATCAGGATCGCGTCCTTATCCCCGAGCTGACTGGTGTCGAGCCACGCGGCAAAGACCGTGTCCCATCCCTCGTCATTGGTGCGGGCGGTGAGTTCGGAGACATTGTCGATGGGGCTGTAGGTTTCGATCCCGCAGAGTTTGCGAAAGTCGTTGACGGCATGGCTGCAGTTGGCGGCGCTCCCGCCGACGCCGAGCAAGAAGAGCCGCCCCTTGCGCTCGCGCAGCCGGTCAAGTTCCGACGCCAAGGCTTCGATCGACGCGAACGAAATATCACGACAGATCTGCGCGGCCGCAGCAAAAAAAGTTTCCGCGTGGTTCATCCGCCCAACCGCCTCGGACCCCGTGAATGGCCGCGAACTCTTGCCATATCCGCCCCCCTATTTGAAGGGGCCTCGTCGATGGAAATTGGCGGGCATCAGCGGCGCTGCGAGCCCAACGATTCGTATAGCTCCACATAACGCTCGATAGCGTGCCCCATCGCAAAATTCTCAACAATGCGCGCCCGTGCCCTGCTCCCACGTTCCGCCCGCGCGGCCGGCGATTCTGCGGCTAACGTCCGAATCGCCGCAGCGAGCGCGTCCGGACTTCCCGGCGGCACGACGAGACCGGCGTCGCCAACGATGAGCTTCGCATCGCCGACATCGGTGGCGACCGCCGGCAGACCGCAAGCCATTCCTTCGGCCAGCACGTTTGAGAATCCTTCCCCGAAGCGCGAGCTCGATACCACGAAGTCGGCGCCTGCAAACAAGCGTGCCACATCGCAGCGACGGCCGAGCCGAAAAAGGTTGGGCGCGGCGGGAAGCTTTTCGGTGCCGGCGCCGATTACTAACGCGCACAGATCCGGCAGCGCCGCCATCGCAGCAAGAAAGCTCCCGTGATCTTTCATTGGATTCACGCGTGCGACGTGCGCCAGCACGATTGCATCCTCGGCAATGCCGAGCTCGGTTCGCACCGCCCGCCGCGCCACCGCATCCGGCTGGAATTCGACAATGTCGATCCCGTTGGCGACCACCTGCGCACGGCGCGGATGATATCCCAAGGCCAAATGCGACTTGAGTCCGACGGCCGAGTTCGCCGTCACCAGGTCGGGCCATCGCGACAGCACCGCGCAGGCTCTCACCACCAGCGCCAGCCCGACGCCGTAGCTGCGCCAATCCATCGCCGAGCAGCGGATGCTCCAAACGAGATGCGTCTGTCTGCGCCGTCCCGAGAGGGCGAGCGCGACAAGGGCTGCGAGATCGCCGTAATACATCCATCCCTGCACGATGTCGGGCCGCCTCTCGGCGATGAGTCTGGCGAGCTTCAAGAGACCGGTGGCGATGCCGCCGGGTTTGTCGAAACGCAGTTCGATGACTTCGACGCCTGCGGCCCGTAGGCGTGTCATGTGGGCCTCGGCGGGGAGCAGGGTCACGATTGTGATTTCGCCGGCGACGCCGGGCCGCGCGGTGGCGAGCCGCGCTAGCATCGCTTCGGCACCGCCGCCCCCCAGACCCGCCGTCACATAGACGATCTTACGCGGCGGGATCACGCCCACCTCGCGCGCCACGCTTGCAGCATCAGCACGGTCCACAGCGGGTATTGCCAGTTGCGGCTACCTTCGAGATGTTCACGCCACGCCCGGCGCACCGGCTCGACCTGCACCAGCCCGTCCGCCGCAAGCCGCGTCGGTGCGAGCAGCGATTCCGCCCATTCCCGAAGCGGACCTCGCAGCCAAGCATCGATCGGCACGCCAAAACCCATCTTCGGCCGCTCGACCAGGGATCTCGGCACATAACGATCGAGCACCCGGCGCAACAGCCATTTGCCGCGACCACCCCGCACCTTGAAGGCAAGCGGCAAGCTCCAGGAGTAGGCAACCACCCGGTGATCCAACAGCGGCACACGGCCTTCGAGGCCCACGGCCATCGTCGCTCGGTCGACCTTGGTCAAAATATCCTCAGGAAGGTAGCCGACCATGTCGAGGAACTGCATGCGCGCGACGAAATCAGGGAAGTCCTTGGCGATGCTGGCGTCCCACAGTGGTCCGCGTGGCTCCAGACCCGCGACGGCGACCCCCTCGGGCCGTTCCCATTGGCTCACGAGCCGGCGGTAGATCGCGTCCGGCTCGGGATGGTCCAGCAAGGTCGTAATCTTGTGCAGCTTGTCGCCGGGCAACGCTGGCCGCCACGACGCGGGCACGAACGCGAACAGCCGGTTCCAGGTCTGCGGGGCGAGCGCGCGCAAGGCCGCGGCCGAAAGCCCGCGCAGCGGACGCGGCACAAGCCTCACCGCACGCGCGAGCCGCTGCGCCCACAGATAACGGTTATAGCCCGCGAAGAGCTCGTCGCCGCCATCGCCCGATAATGCCACGGTCACATGCTTGCGGGTTAGTTCTGAGACCAAATAAGTCGGGATTTGAGAAGGATCGGCGAACGGCTCATCGAACCAATCCGCGAGATGTGGAATGACGTCGAGCGCATGTCGCGGCTCGACATAGAATTCAGTGTGGTCGGTACCGAGATGCGCGGCGACGTGCTTCGCGCATTGGGCTTCGTCGTATCCGATCTCGTGAAAGCCGATCGAGAACGTCTTTACCGGCCGGGAGCTCTGTGCCTGCATCAGCGCGACCACGGTCGAGGAATCGATTCCGCCGGACAGGAACGCGCCGAGCGGCACGTCGGCAATCATCCGCAGACCGACGGCGTCGCGCAGGAGCGCATCGAGACGCTCGACGGCTTCGTTTGCGTCCGGCGCCGGATCGTTGCGGCGTTGTCCAGCCATTGCAATGCCGCGCAAGTCCCAGAAGCACTTCGGCACCGGCGCCGTGCCTTCGCGCAGCGTCAAGATGTGGCCGGGCGCGAGTTTTTGCGCCTCACGATAGATGGTGCGCGGCTGGGCGATGTAGGCGTGGCGGAGATAACCGACGACTGCGTCCTCGTCGATGGTCGGCTTCCAGTCGGGTGTGGCGCGAAACGCCTTGAGCTGCGAGGCAAAGATGACCCGCTCCGGCGTCGCTGCATAATAGAGCGGCTTGATGCCCAGTCGGTCGCGCGCCAGAATCAGGCTGCGGGTCTTGCGATCCCACAGCGCGAAAGCGAACATGCCGACCGCACGTTCGATCGCAGCCTCGACGCCCCACAATGCGCAGGCTTCGAGCAGAACCTCGGTATCCGACTCGCTGCGCATCGACCGGCCGGCTGCCTGAAGCTCGCGGCGGATATCACGATAGTTGTAAATCTCGCCGTTGAAGGTAATGACGTAGCGCCGATCGGCCGAATGCATCGGCTGAGCGCCCCCCGGGCTGAGATCAATGATGGCAAGCCGGCGCTGGCCGAGCGCCACGCCGCCTGCAGCCTCGACCCAAACCTCGCCGGCATCCGGCCCGCGATGGCGCACGCTCTCGATCATGGCTTCGCAGGTCGCGCGCAGCGTGTCGGCCGTCGCCGCCGCGCGCCAATCGATCATGCCGGCAATGCCGCACATTCCATTACTCCAGAGGACGACTCTCGC
>CBFGVM010000019.1:0-20680 GCA_965652015.1 uncultured Alphaproteobacteria bacterium | reverse complement strand
GGGGATCAGCTGCCGGCCATGATCCGCGCGGTTCAACGCGAGGGAAAGGTCGTGGTGTGGTCATGCGACCCCATGCACGGCAACACCATCAGCTCGGAAACCGGATACAAGACGCGGCCGTTCGACCGCATCCTGTCCGAAGTGAAGACCTTTTTTGCGGTTCACCGGGCCGAAGGGACGCATGGCGGCGGGGTGCATCTGGAGATGACCGGACAAAACGTCGCGGAGTGCACCGGCGGCGCGCGCATGATTACCGATGCGGACTTCAAGGACCGCTATCACACGGTGTGTGATCCGCGGCTCAATGCCGAGCAATCGATCGATCTGGCGTTTCTGCTCGCCGATCTGCTCAAGGCGGAGCGCACCGCACGCGCGCGGCCGCTGCCGGCCGCAGCCGGGCTGTGATCGGTACTGCGGCGATTTCCGTCCGTCCCACCTCATGCGCAACGGCGTGGGAGTTTTTTGCCTACCCGTTTGTTATGATGAAATGCGGATGCGCGGCGCTTTCGCAAGGCCACAATGATCCGCGCAACTGGGAGGTTCTCATGTATCGCCATACGCCTTGGGTCGGCGTGCTTTCGCTCGCCGCCTTGATTTCGGTATCGTCCGGTGCCGGCGGCCAGCTCGCGCTTTCCGCCAATGACGGCAAAGCCGTTCTCGTCGATGGCGTGAATTCGGTGCCGGCCAATCCGCCGCCCGACTCGATTACAATCATCGATCTCAACGCGACGCCGCCCAAGGCCGTCGCCGAGATCCAAGCTCCGGCCAGCGTCGTCGGTCCACCTTCGAGCGTGGCGATCGCGCGCGACGAGAGCTTTGCGCTCGTCACCGGGGCCACCAAAATCGATCCGGCCGACCCGAAGAAGACAGTCCCCGACGACAAGCTCTCGGTGATCGATCTCAAGGCCTCGCCGCCCAAAATCTCGGCACAGCTGCAGGCCGGCAAAGGCGCTGCCGGCGTGTCGATCAATCGCGCGGGGACGCTGGCGCTGGTCGCCAACCGGTCGGAGGGAACGGTCTCGGTCTTCTCCATCGCCGGCAATACGGTTACCCCGGTCGGCAAGGTCAATTTGGGCGACGACAAGTCGGGGCCGAGCCATGTCGCTATTGCGCCGGACGGTAAGACAGCGCTGGTCACCCGTGATGGCGACCACAAGATTTCCGTGCTCTCGATCGACGGCACGAAGGTCGAGTACACCAAACGCGATATATCGGCGGGACTTCGGCCTTATGGGCTTGCGATCCACCCCAACGGCAAGGTCGCCGTCGTCGCCAATATCGGAACCGGTGGGGGCGACTCCGATACCGCCAGTTTGATCGACATCGAGGCAAAGCCGGCACGCGTCGTTCATACCGTGACCGTCGGTCAAACGCCGGAAGGGATTACGCTGTCTCCCGATGGCGCCTTTGCCGCTGTGAGCGTGATGAATGGGTCCAACAAGCCGAAGAACAGCCCGTTCTTCAACGATTACGGGTTGGTGAAGGTGTTCAGCGTCAAAGGAAACGAGTTGGTCCCGCTGACCGAGGCCAAGGTCGGCCATTGGTGTCAGGGGCTCGCCTGGAGCAAGGACAATCGCAAGCTCCTGGTCCAGTGCATGGTCGAAAAGGAGATCCTGGTGTTCGATTTCGACGGCAAGGAGCTCAAGCCAGCCGGATCGATCAAGGTTACTGCAGGCCCGGCCGCGATCCGCACCGCCGAGCCGTAGGCAACGTCACCCAAATCCGCACTCGAATCTCACCGCGATGGAACGCTTGCTGCGCGCCACCATCAATACTTGGCACGGTCTCCTCGCTGCCGCGCGCAGCGAGGAGGCCTTTCGCTTGGAGCTGATTGCCCTCGTCCTGGCGGTGCCGGTCGCCTTCCTGCTTGCCGAGCAAGCTTGGAAGCGCCTCGCGCTCATTGCGGTCGTGGCTTTGGTCCTCGTCGTCGAGCTCTTAAACACGGCGATCGAAAAGCTTGCCGATCGCGTCAATCTTGCCATCGATCCCCAGATCGGCCGGGTCAAAGACATGGGGTCGGCTGCGGTCGGCCTTGCGCTGCTGATTGCCGGCGCTGTCTGGCTGCTGGCGCTTGCCGAGCGCTTCGGACTGATCTGACCGGCTGTGCGGCGATTGCCGGACGCGGGCACGACGCGCTAGACCTAAGCCCATGAATGCGCGGCCCACCGACCGTTTGGCCGTCGCGATCGGACAGCTCAATCCGACCGTCGGCGATATCACCGGCAATGCAGACAAGGCGCGTCGCGCCCGCGCCGAAGCCGCCCGCGCCGGCGCCGATCTCGTGGCATTGTCGGAACTGTTCCTGTGCGGGTATCCGCCCGAGGACCTCGTGCTCAAGCCGGCGTTCCAGGCGGCCTGCCGCGCCAAGGTCGAGGAGCTTGCGCGCGAAACCGCGGACGACGGCCCCGCGCTCTTGATCGGCACGCCGTGGCTCGAGGATCGCAAGCTCTACAACGCCTATTGCCTGCTCGATCGCGGCATCATCGCCGCGGTGCGGCTGAAAGTGAACCTGCCCAACTATGGCGTGTTCGACGAACGGCGCCTGTTCGCATCCGGACCGCCGCCTGGTCCTGTCAATTTCCGCGGCGTGCGCATCGGCCTTCCAATCTGTGAGGACATCTGGACCGAATGGGGCGACTACGAGGACGTGGTCGAGTGCCTCGCCGAGACCGGCGCCGAGCTCTTGATCGTGCCCAACGGCTCACCCTATTTCCGTGACAAGGACGAGCTTCGCCTCAACATCGCGGTGGCGCGGGTGACCGAGAGCGGCATCCCGCTGATCTACGTCAACCAGATCGGCGGGCAAGACGAGCTCGTGTTCGACGGTGCCTCGTTTGCCCTGCACGGCGATCGCACGCTCGCCTTTCAGCTTCCGGCCTTCCGCGAAGCCGTCAAGACGACGCGCTGGGAGCGCACCGGCAATGGCTGGCGGTGCGTCGATGGACCCGTCGCTGCGATCGAGCAGGGCGACAAGGCGGATTATTTCGCCTGCATGCTGGGCCTGCGCGATTACATCGACAAAATCGGATCCCAGGGGGTGGTGCTCGGGCTGTCGGGCGGCATCGATTCCTCGCTGGTGGCGACGCTGGCGGTCGATGCACTGGGTGCGGACCGTGTGCGTTGCGTGATGCTGCCTTATCGCTACACCGCGCAGCAATCGCTCGACGATGCGGCTCACGTCGCCAACGCGCTCGGCGTCCAATATGACGTGGTGCCGATTGAAAGCGCGGTCGCGGGATTGGAAAAGGCGCTCGCGCCGGTCTTCGCGGGCCTGCCGCGGGACGTCACCGAGGAGAACCTGCAATCGCGCACGCGCGGCACCATTCTGATGGCGATCTCCAACAAGTTCGGCGTCATCGTGGTGACCACCGGCAACAAGTCTGAGATGTCGGTCGGCTATGCCACGCTTTATGGCGACATGAACGGCGGCTTCAATCCGATCAAGGATCTCTACAAGACCGAGGTCTACCAGCTGGCCCGGCTGCGCAACGGCTGGAAGCCCGAGGGCGCGTTGGGGCCCGACGGCCTAGTGATTCCCGACAGCATTCTCGCCCGTGCGCCGAGCGCCGAGCTGCGTGAAAACCAGACCGATCAGGACACGCTGCCGCCCTATGACGTACTCGATCAAATCCTCGAGCGTCTGGTTGAGCGCGAGGAGCCGATCGCCAAGATCGTCGAGCAAGGTTTCGATCGCGAGACCGTTATGAAGGTCGAGCGCATGTTGCATCTTGCCGAGTACAAGCGCCGGCAAGCGGCACCCGGCGTCAAGGTGACGCTGAGGAATTTTGGCCGCGACCGCCGCTACCCCATCGTCAACCGCTTCCGCGATTCCGGCGCGCCACTGCCCGAGCCCGACCGCGCTCTGGTGAAGAATGCGGCGGCGAAGAGCGAAGCCTTCGATTTTTGAGCGAGGGCAAGGAGCAAGAGAGGAAAGCGATGTACAAAGCGTCCGCGGATATCGCGCTGCCAACTTCGATCATCGGCTCGCTGCCGCGGCCGGCCTGGTACACCGCGGTGTTGGGACGCAAGAGCTTCCTCGAAGCCATGGTCAATTCGCGCTACCGCGAGCAGTACGAGGACGCGGTCTCGTGCTTTCTGCGAGCGCAAGAAATAGCTGGCCTCGACATCCTCACCGACGGCGACGCGCACTACGACGAGGAAGTCGGCGGCATGAGTTGGCAAGGCTACCCACTCACGCACATGGACGGCTTTGCCGAAGTGCCGCAGCCGATGACCTACAAGATCGGTGCCGCCGCCTACCCGCGCGGCCATATTCTGCACGACTTTCTCGAGGCTCGCGTTTTTCCCAGAATCGTGGGGCCGGTGGGGCGCGGCAGGCTGCAGTACACGGCGATGTGGAAGACGGCGCAGCGCATGACCAAGAAGCCGATCAAGTTCGGAACGATCCTGCCGGAACTGATCGCGGCCTCCGTCGAGGACGACCACTACAAGGATCCGGTCGAGCGAACGTGGGCGATCAGCAACGCGCTTAACGAAGAACTCAATGAGCTGGCGGATGCCGGCTGTCCCGTCATCCAACTGGAGGAGCCGCAGATTCACATGGTGCCGGCGCGCGGCAAGACCTTCGGCAAGCTCGATGTCGCCGACCTGGTGAAGATTTTCAACAACACCATGAAGGGCTTGCGCGCAAAGACCGAAGTGTGGTGTCACACCTGCTGGGGCAACCCGTCCCAGCAGCGCATCTTCGCCGAGGTGCAGAGCTATCAACCGACGCTGGAGGCACTCAACCAGGTGGAGGCCGATGCGCTGACCTTCGAGACGCGCTCGTCCGGCACCAAGGATCTCAAGGCGATCGGCGAGATCATCAAAGACAAAAAGGTCGTCATCGGCGTGATCGACCACCACACACTGCAGGTCGAGCGGCCGGACGAGATCGCCGCGCTCATCCGCGAAGCGCTCAAGTATATTCCGCCGGAGCGACTGATCATCTCGTCCGACTGCGGCATGGGCCGCGAGGGCATGGGCCGCCGTCACGCCAGCTATAAGATGGTCGCCATGGTGCTCGGCACCAATATCGTGCGCAAGGAGCTGGGACTGCCCGAAGCGCAATGCCTGGCCGCGGATCAACGTTACTCACTCACCGTAGGCAAGGCCTAGGCGGCGAAAAGAAGTTGAACGAGCAATTCCAACTCAGCGGCGAGGCCGCCGAACGCTACGAGCGCTGCGGCGCTCGATACATCCTCGGCCCGTGCGCGCCCTCCCTGGTCAACGCCGCTCGGCTGTCCGCTGGCGAGCGTGTGTTGGACGTGGCTTGCGGGACCGGGGCCGTGACACGAATTGCGGCGGAGCGCGTCGGTCCCGCCGGACGGGTGGTCGGCGTCGACCTGAATCCGGGAATGATCGCCGTCGCGCGCTCGCTCTCTGCTCCGAACGGCGCTCCGATCGAGTGGCTCGAGCGTAGCGCGCTCGACCTTGGATTGAAGGATGCGAGCTTCGACGTCGTTCTGTGCCAGCAGGGATTGCAGTTTTTTCCCGACAAGGCGCTCGCGCTGCGGGAGATGCGCCGCCTGCTCGATCGCGGCGGGCGTCTAGCGCTGAGCGTATGGAAGGGCGTCGGCGCTTACCATCAAGCCGTCGGCGACGCGCTCGCCCGGTTCATATCGACCGAGGCTGGCGCGCACTTTTGCGCCTCCAGGCAAGTCCCGGCCAAAGAGGACCTGCAGCGCCTCGCGACGGAAGCAGGGTTTGCCGATGTGGAGGTGCGCATCGATCGGATCGATATTCGCCTTCCGTCCATCGACAAATTCACGCTGGAGCATTTGGCCGGAAGCCCTGTCGCACAAACCGTCGCTGCGGCGCCTCCCGACGCACGCGCGAAAGTCACAGCGAGCGTCACGAAACAGCTTCAGCGCTATGCCGACGGCGACGGGGTGACGTATCCGGAAGAAACGCAGGTGCTGACGGCTCGGGTGCAGTGACGATTTGTTGCGCACGGGCTCTTGACAGGCGGAAATCGTATCTGGGACGGGGCAAGCGTCAGCAAGCGAACAGTCGACCGAGGCCCAAATGCCTGCGTCAAACCGCAATGACCCAAGCGCCTGCGTCGTGCTATTCTTGCTGCGGCATTCCTGTCGAGGGCAATGAGGCTCGAATGACACGCAAGGCACGAGAGCTGACGACGACGCGCCGCCGTTTCGTTGCGGCAGCCGGCTTACTTGGTTTCGGTGCGTTGGCGCGCACGCGACCGGCGCAGGCGGCCTATCCCGACCGTCCGATCAAGATCGTGGTGGCAAACACCCCGGGAGGGCCTTCCGACATCATCGCCCGCATCATGGCTGCCGCGATGCAAGAGGCGATGGGCGGGACGGTATTCGTCGAGAACAAGGGTGGCGCCGGCGGCAATATTGGCATGGGATCCGTCGCGCGCGCGGAGCCCGACGGCTATACCATCCTGCTGTCGACCAGCGCCTACTCGGTCAATCCCGGACTCTACCAGACGCTGCCCTACGATCCATTCGCGGATTTCACTGCCATTTGCGAGCTTGCCGTGTCGCCGCACGTGTTCGCGGTGAAGCCCGATCTGGGTGTCGCCACGATGAAGGAGTTCGTGGCGCCTGCAAAGGCCAATCCCGACAAGTTCAACGTCTCGACACCCCCGATCGGCACGACGCCACACCTGCAGGCGGAAGTGCTCAAGCTGCGCGAAGGCCTCCAGGGGATGGCGACGGTGGTGTTTGCGGGAGGCGGCGACGCGCTCAAGGCCTTGCTTAGCGGCACCGTGCAGCTCAGCTCCGGCGTGCTGGCGCCGGCGCATCCGCATATCAAGGCCGGCACTATCAAAGGCCTCGCGGTCACCGGGCGCACGCGCTGGCACGATCTACCCGACATTCCAACCATGCTGGAAGCGGGATATCCCGACTTCGTGTTCGAGACCTACACGGCGCTGATGGCGCCGGCGAAGACGCCGCCGGAAGTCGTCGCGCGCCTCGAGCAGGTCGCCCTCGGCGTTCTGCGGCGGCCGGACATGCGCGCGAAGCTCACCGAGTCCGGATTCGAAGTGACCGCCACGCCCGGCAAGGAACACATGGCGCGCATCACACGGGAAGTCCCGATGTTTGCGGACATCGTCTCCCGCGCCGGCATCAAAAAGCTGTAGCGGAAAGCGGGGTAGTTTGGCGATGGAAAGGCGTCAGCCCGCCACGATGCTGATGCCAATGCGCCTCTGAAGCCAGGCTGCGGTCGGATGTCTGCAGAGGTTCGCTCTTTCTCTCGCGCGATCATGGCAGACATACCCGATGCCGTTCAGCAACATGTCGAGGAAGTCGCTAAACACGTAGCCGACAGCATTTGTTACCTTTGGCGCATCGCTTCTGCGCACCCTTTTGAATTTGTTATAGCCGTCGCCACTGCAGGTATCTTCATTTTCGCTTGGGTCCTCGCTCGCTCGACGAAGAGACTCTGGCTCGCGACCAAGGAAGCTTCCGCGATCCAATCGCGCGATCTGCAGGCATTCATTGCCGTGGCTCAGGAGGCCGCAAATGCTGCTGCCAAGTCGGCAGCTGCATCTGCACGTGCCGTCGTTGATATTCAGCGAGCCCTGATCGTCCCGACACAATTTCACAGCACAGCAATCGTAAGGAATGATCAGGTCATTGCTTATCGAATAGCGGCCGTTTTCGAAAACACCGGAACCACCGTCGCTAGACGGTTCACGGGCACTGCCAATATCGTCACGTGGAAGGGACCGTTGCCCGAGGATTTCAAATATCCAGATCGGATGGAGGCGATCGCGCCAAACGCGTTCGTTGCGCCGCGACTCAAAATTCCGTTCCCGGTGGATATCGCTATTCAGGACCTGCTCGATATCATGAATAAAAAAATGCGGGGATTCATTTATGGATGGGTCGAATATGACGATGTCTTCACGAGTAGCGCCAGGCGACGTACGGAGTTCTGCGTCGAGATAGAAATCATCGGCAACCCTTTAGTCATGCCGAGCAAGGGGGCGCCGGCTCCTTTGGGCTTTGCTGGGCACGGAAGATATAACGCAACCGATGAAGATTGCTTCTACAAACCCGGCCAAAAACCGCCGGTCGGTGGACTGCCCGAGCCGACACAACCCCCTTCGGACAATCAGACTCCCTGAGCGGCCCGCACGTTCGCGCTGCTTACACGGCAATCCCATTTCGAGCGATAGTTATGGCAATTGCCATAGTACCGGTAAGGCAGATCGTCGGCGTGCGAACAGTTTGCGGCTCGCAGCTCACCGTCCGGGATAGAACGTCGGGCCGACTGCCCGCACCTTGCGCTTGCCCGGCTCCTGCTCGACTTTCTCCTCGGCGGGGACGGGCGGCTGCTGCTCGGCGGTGGCTGCGGGGAGCGGCGCATTGCTCATGTTATCTGCGGCTTTCCCGCGGCCTGGGCCGACCGGCTTGCCCTGCGCGTCGAAGCGTGGCTGCGACAACTGCTTCGCTCGCTCCTCGGTGACGACGATATCGCCGCGTTCGACGGTCTCATCGCTGCTTTGCCGCAGTGCCTCGGCCCACGACTGGCCGGGCGAGCGGCAATTGCAAGCCGCATTGAGCTGCTTGCGATAGCTGAAAGCCGTGGGCAGTTCAGTGTACGGCCTTCCGGTGATCGACACTGCGCGGGAGACATCTTCGCCGGGATTGCGATGGCTATAGAGGCCGACATCCGCGGCGGGGCAGAGGCGACGGCAGAGCTGCTCGTCCTCGGCGAATTTGGACGGCACCGTCGAATACGAAATCGGGAAATAGTAGCCGTCGCAGGTTCGCACGCAGAGCGTCCGGTAGGTACCCGCGAGCGGTGCGTTGGGACCGGGCGCAAGGTTGCCGCCGCCGAAGAGGTTTTCGAAGAAGCCGCCCGGGCCCGCGGTGACGTACTGTCGGTACTGCGGGCCGCAATCGTTCTGGCCGAGCGCCACCAGGACGCCGCGACGCTGGCCCTCGCGCTCCCCGCTGTTGCCCTGCAGCCGCTGGATGTCGGTCAGGGTGCGGTCGAGGTTCGCGCGCATCTGCTGGACCTGGTTGTTGAGCGGCCCGCATTGCGGGGACTGTCCGCTGAACAGGGCAAAGAAGCCGACGCCCTGGCAACCCAGGCGCTGCGATTGCTGGCCGAGGCGGTCAAGCTCGGCTTGCTGCTTCGCCGCGGCATCCTCGTAGCGCTTGATCTGGTCCGCTTTGGCAGGGTCGATGGCGGCGCCGCGGTCCAGCGCCGCGAGTTGGCTTTCGAGCCGTAGACACGTCTGGTTGCGCGCGCCCGCGTTGGGTGCGGCGACATTGGGAGCAGGCACGTCGGGAGCAGGAGCGCTGGGAGAAGGAGCAGAGAATGGAAACCTGAACTGCGCCATCGCCGGCGCGGCGCAGAGAACTAGGACGGGCAGAGCGGCCCCTGCTGTCCGCAAGACGGTCGTGATCGCTATGCCAATCATGGAGCCCGGCCCGACACCCCCACTAAATGATGGAAGCGCTGTAATGGTGACCAAAGTGTGGAAACTGCGGGGCTTAAGGCGGAATCCGCAGCACAAATCGGCCGTCGCTGCCGACCCACTCGAACCGGATAGTCGGATGCACTAGCCTCTCTGTCCCGCAGTTTCAAAAGGCGCGGGCGAGCCACGACCCGTTCCTGCCAGGTGGATGTAATGGGTGCTCTCAGCCTTTCCCAATTCGTCGACCTTGTGGTCGGCGGGCTCGCCGTCGGCTGCGTCTATAGTCTGATTGCGCTTGGCTTCGCGATGATCATGCGCGCAACCAACATCATCCATTTCGCTCAGGGGGAAGTGATGATGCTGGGGTCCATGTGCGGGCTCACATCTTTGTGGTTGGTACCCGTGCTCCCTCTTCTCCTGGTGGTGGCTGTCGGTATGGCCTCCTCGGGCATCATCGCCGTGGCCATGGAGGTCGCAGTCTACCGTACCCTGCGCCGCCGGCGCGTGCCCATCATGAACATCATCACTGCCACGGTCGGCATGTCCATTCTGTGTATCAACGCCGCACGCATCATATGGGGCTCCGAACCGCTGCGCTTTCCGGAGCTGTTTGCCACCACAGCCTATGAATTCGGCACCGTGCGCGTATCCCCGCAGTTGTTCTGGATCATGGTCATGGGCGTGGCCATCATGGGTGCGCTGCAGCTCTTCCTCAAGCACACCCCGACCGGGCTCGCCATGCAGGCCGTGGCGCAGGACCCGGAAGCGGCGCAGCTCATGGGAGCGAACCTGACCCGGATGATGGCGTACACCTTCGCGATTTCCGGCATGATGGCCGGAGCGGCCGGCATCATGCTGGGTTCAATGTTCTTTTCCTTCTTCGAGATGGGGTTCATCACTGGATTGAAAGGGTTCGTAGCGGCGACGCTGGGCGGGCTCGGCAGCATCGCCGGGGCGATGCTCGGAGGAATCCTGTTCGGCTTGATCGAGACCTTCAGCAGCGTGTTTTTGTCGTCGGCCTACAAAGACGGCATCGGTATGATTCTCCTGATCGCCATTCTGCTGGTTCTTCCGTCTGGGCTGGTGGGCCTGTGGCAGAAGCGCAGCTGACCGGGTGGTTCGGCCCAGGCGCACACCCGCGCCGAGGCGTGCACTTTGCCGCGCTGCTGGTCATGGCGGCGGTGATCGCGCTGCCGTGGATCGAGCCTGACAAGTTTACCCTGCATATTCTCAGCCTTATTGCGATCGCCTCGATCGCTGCGATGGGCTTGCAGGTGCTGCTCGGCTATTCCGGACAGCTTTCGATCGGCCAGGCGGCGTTCTACGGCATTGGCGCGTACACCTCCGCCCTGCTCACCGCCAAGTTGGGCGTGCCCTTTCCCCTCGCTCTCCTCGGTGCGGGCGTCGCTGCGGCGATCGCCAGTTTGCTGATGGTGCCGATAACGCGGCTGACGGGAGCCTACCTCGCGGTGGCCACGCTCGGTTTCTCCATCATCGTCTATTTGTTCATCAAGAATGAAGAATGGCTGACTGGCGGTTCGTACGGCTTCATTGCCATTCCGCGCGCGGAATTGTTCGGCTACGTGCTGCGAGATCCCATGTCGAGCTACTACCTCAACGTTGGCGTTGCGGCGATCGTCTATTTCACTTTTGCGCGCATCGAGAGTTCACGCTTCGGGCGCGCGATCAACGCCATCCGTCTTGACGCCGATGCGGCTCGCGCCAGCGGCATTCACGTGACTCTCCTCAAGAGCGAGTGCTTTGTCATCGCTGCCTTTGTCGCCGGCCTCGCTGGCTCACTCTATGCGCACGAGGTGCGCTATCTCGCCCCTAACGACTTCACGTTCTGGAAGTCGATCGAAATTCTCATCATGGTGGTGATCGGAGGCGTGGGCAGTCTGGCGGGCGCCATCCTCGGTGCGGCGGTGGTTGTAGGTTTGCCGGAGTATTTGCGCGCCATCGGCGATTATCGAATGCTGGTCTTCGGCGCAATCTTGATAGCGACCATGCTTTTCGGCGAAGGGGGGCTCGCCGCCCTCTGTGCGACATTGGGGCGGCGCGTGGGCGCATTGTTGACCCGTCTGCCGCGCAAGCTTTCCATCAGGAACGAAGCAGCGCAATGAGCACCGCCGCACACGCCGACGAATGGTTGTTGGAGGCGCGTGGTGTGACGCGCCGCTTCGGCGGGCTCTTGGCCGTCGATGCCGTCGACCTCGCCGTGCGGCGCGGAAGCGTGCACGGACTGATCGGACCAAACGGAGCCGGCAAGACCACGCTGCTCAATCTGATTGCCGGAGTGTATCGAGTCAGCAGCGGTGTGCTGCGCTTTCGCGCGCAGGATATCACGCAGCATTCGACGGCGAAGCGCGCGCGTGCCGGAATTCGGCGAACGTTTCAGAACCTGAAACTGTTCAGTGAAATGACCGCGCTCGAGAACGTTGCGATCGGCTTGCATGCGCAGACGCATGGCGGATTTTTCGATGCGGTCCTGTCGACGCCGCGCCATCGCCACGAGGAGCGCAGCATTAGGGATCGATCGATGGCAGTATTGCATTTCGTCGGTCTCGGGGACGTCGTTCGCGCGCGGGCCGACACGCTCGCCTATGGACATCGCCGTCTGTTGGAAATTGCGCGCGCTATCGTCGCGCAACCCACGCTGTTGCTGCTCGATGAGCCGGCTGCGGGGCTCAACGTCACCGAAGCAGCGCATGTCAGCGACCTGATTGCTCGGATCCGCGACGATGGCACGACCATCGTCCTGGTCGAGCACCACATGGACGTGGTGATGCGCGTGAGCGACGAAATCACGGTCCTCAACTATGGCCGCAGACTCGCGCGCGGCACCCCGGCGCAGATTCAGGAAGATCCGGGGGTCATCGAAGCCTACCTTGGCCGATCAGGGGGGAACGAGAGTGCTCAAGCTTGACGGCGTGATCGCGGCCTACGACGACCTCACCTGCCTGCACGGTGTTTCGCTGGAGGTCCGTCGCGGCGAGATCGTCACGCTGATCGGAGCCAACGGCGCCGGTAAGAGCACGACCTTAAAGACCGTTTCAGGGCTTCTCACGCCGCGCGCCGGAACCATCGAGTTCGACGGACGGCCGATCACCGGTCGCAGTCCGGACGCGATCGTTGCACTCGGACTGGTGCAAGTACCCGAGGGCCGGCGGGTATTCCCCGATCTGTCGGTGGAGGAGAATCTCCGCGTCGGCGCGTACCTCGTCGACAAGCGGGGAAGAGTTCGTGAGATGCTGGCGGACGTCTATCGGCGCTTTCCACGCCTGGCCGAGCGGCGAAGGCAGTTGGCGGGCACGCTGTCAGGCGGCGAACAGCAGATGCTCGCCTTCGGTCGGGCCATGATGGGGCAGCCGAAACTCCTGATGCTCGACGAGCCCTCGCTGGGTCTCGCCCCGCTCATGGTGGACGAGGTGATGCGCTCAATCCGCGTATTTCGCGATTCCGGGGTGACCGTGTTCCTGGTCGAGCAAAATGCCAACCTCGCGTTGCGGCTCGCTGACCGTGCCTATGTGATGGAGACCGGAAGGATCACCATGACCGGCAGTGGAGCGCAGCTTCTGGCCGATGAACGCGTGCGGGCAAGCTATCTTGGGGCGAAAGCAACACCACACACGGGGGTTGCGTCGACGCAGTAAGTGCATCCGCTGGGCGTAACTTTGCGCCGACAATCGTGTTCGGATATCGTCGAACTAAGTGCAGACCGCTTCAGGGTACCCCGTCTCCGGAGAACCATCATGACCATCAACCGACGCAAATTTATCGGCGCCGGGGTGAGCGCTGTGGCGCTCGCCGGCACGAGCTCGACAGCGCGGGCGCAGTCGCGGGGGCCGATCAGGATCGGCGCCTTCGGACCGATGTCGGGGAACGCGGCGGCGCAGGGACAGAGCATCCGCGAATCGGTCGAGATGGTGGCGAACCTCAAGAACTCCGGTGGTGGCGTGTCGGGTCGGCAGATCGAACTCGTGATCGGCGACGACGCCGGCAAGCCCGAAGAAGCAGCCGTCGTCGCGCGTCGTTTCGCGACGCGTGACCAAGTGTCGCTCGCCATCGGCAGCGTGAGCAGCCCCGCAAGCCTCGCCGCTGCGCAGGTGTTTCGCGAGGAAGAGCTGCCGCAGATCGTGGTGAGCGGGACCGCTCAGCGCATCACGACGCAAGGCAACGAATGGGTGTTTCGCTCGGCGGTGCCGGACCGCAAGCTCGTCGGCGACATGGTCGACTTCATCAACGAGAAAATGCCGAACCTCAAACGTTTTGGGTTCCTCTACGTGAACGATGATTTCGGCAAGGGCGGTTTCGACGCTTTTACGGAAGCCGGCAAGAAGTTCGGCATGAGCATCACCTCCGAGGAAAGATACTCGCGTGGCGACCTCGACTTCATCGGACAGTTGACCAGGATTCGTTCGACCAACCCGGATGCGATCGTGGAATGGTCGCGTTACACCGAGGGCGCGCTCATCCATCGCCAGATCAAGCAAATGGGCTGGGACCTGCCGCGGTTCGGGTCCGACGGAATCGCAGCACCGGCGTTTCTCGATCTTGCCAAGGAGGCGGCCAACGGCGTCATCTATCCCACGCACTTCAGCCCGGCGACGTCGACGAATTTACCGGCGGCTCAAGCTTTCATCGCGCAGGTGCGCAAGACCTACAACAAGCCGCCGGACTACGTTCACGCGCAGGCATTCGACGCCATCAATATTGCCATCGCGGCGATTGAGCGCGCCAACAGCAGCGACCGCAACGCTGTCCGCAACGCGTTGCGCCAGACCGATCATCAAAGCGTGCGTGGGCCGTTCAAGTTCGACCAGAAGGGCGATCCGACCCTCGTCACCCATATGGTGCGGATTGTCGATATCAAAGAGACCGATGCACGCAGCTGACGGGAGGGACCGTGACGATCAAGGTGGTTAAGTCGGGCATTCCGCGCCCGCTCGCCAACTATAACGAGGCGTTCGTCGTCGGTGATCTCGTGTTCGCGGCGGGTCAGCTGGCGAGCGATTTCAAGACCGGCGTGCCGCCGGAAGCGCGCAAGCAGGCGGGTTTTCCATACTACGGGTCCGACATCGAGCGGCAGACGGCCTACATCCTGGAGAATCTGAAAAAGACCTTCGAGGCGGCAGGCTCCTCGCTCGATCACGTGGTCAAGGCGCAGGTGTTTCTCACCGATCTCGACAACTTCCACGGCTTCGATACGGTGTGGAAGCGCTATTTCAAGGTGCCGCCGCCGCGCACCACCATCGGCTGCACCGGCTTGCTGGTCGGCGACACGTTGGTCGAGATCGACCTCATCGCCTACGTGCCGCGCAAGGGGCTCCAACACGAAGTCGTTACCTCCTCGGTCCCCCGCCCGCTCGCCAATTACAACGAGGCGTTCGCGGTCGGTGATCTCGTGTTCGCCGCCGGCCAGCTCGCGAGCGACTTCAAGACCGGAGTTCCGCCCGAAGCCCGCAAGCGGGACGGGTTTCCCTTCTACGGTTCGGACATCGAGCTGCAGACGGCGTACGTCCTGGAAAATCTAAAAAAGACCTTCGAGGCGGCAGGCTCCTCGCTCGACCACGTGGTCAAGGCGCAGGTGTTTCTCACTGATCTCAACGATTTCCACGGCTTCGATACGGTGTGGAAGCGGTATTTCAAGGTGCCGCCGCCACGCACCACGATCGGCTGCACGGGCTTACTGGTCAAAGATACGCTCGTGGAAATCGATCTCATCGGCTACCGATCCGGCCAAGATCTTAAGCACGAGGTCGTCAAGTCGGCGGCTCCCCGCCCGCTCGCGCACTACAGCGAGGGGTTCACGCTCGGCAGCCACGTATTCGCGGCGGGTCAGATCGCGAGCGACTATAAAACCGGCGTTCCGCCAGAAGCGCGCAAACAAGTAGGTTTTCCGTTCTACGGCTCCGACATCGAGCTGCAGACGGCGTACGTTCTCGACAACCTGAAAAAGACTTTCGAGGCAGCCGGCTCGTCGCTCGATCAGGTCGTGAAGGCGCAGGTGTTTCTCACCGATCTCAACAATTTCCATGGCTTCGACACGGTGTGGAAGCGCTACTTCAAGCAGCCGCCGCCGCGCACCACCATCGGCTGTACGGCACTCCTGGTTGCGGATACGCTGGTCGAGATCGATCTGATTGGCACAAAGAATTAGGGTCTCGGCGCTCGCCCTGTCTCGCTGCGCAAGTTCCACAGGATGCCGGTAATGATCAGGCCGGCGCCCAGAAACACGAAGACGTCGAGGGACTCGCCGTAGAGCCACCAGCCGATAACGGCGATCAGGGGAATGCGCATGAAGTCGAGCGGCACCACCACGCCCGCGTCGCCCGCCCGAAAGGCGTTGGCGAGGCAGTAGTGCGAGGCTACTCCCGAAGCGCCAATGCCGATTACGGCCGGGATCTGCTCGTGGTTGAGTTTGGTCACGAACAGCGGCTCGGAGGCGATCAACGTGAGCGGCAACTGGATGAGCATCATCCAGAACAGGATCGCGAAGGTGCTGTCCGTGCGGGTGAGCTTCTTCGTGGCGATGAGCGTGACGGCCAATCCAAACGCCGCCATGAGGGCCAGCAGCGCGCCCGGCTGAAAGGCAGCCAATCCGGGACGTAGAATCACCAGCACGCCAAGCAGACCGAACACCACGGCCCCGATTCGGCTCGCAGTCAGGCGTTCGCCCAGGACCGGTGCGGCGAGCAACAGCGTCCACGCGGGCGTGGTGAACTCCAGCGCAAACGTCATCGCCAAAGGGATGAGCAGAAGGCTCATTGCCCACAGATACGACGATGCGACGTGAACCGTATTGCGAAAGAGGTGCAGCCGAAGGTGCTGACAGTTGATCGTCGCGCGCAGCTCGGCGCGCAGGGCGGCGAAAGTGACCATGACCATCAGGCCAAAACCGGCGCGCAGGGCGAGAATCTCCATGACGTCCAGCGTGGCGGCGAGGCTCCGTACCGAGACCGCCATCGCCGAGAAGCACAGCAGCGCTCCAGTCATCCAGAGGACGACGCGAACGATGTTTTTGGGTGCCACGCGGGAGTCTTCCGGGGCGTCAGCGCTCGGGATGGATCAGGGGAGGGCGGCTCCTGACGTGCATCAGGTCACTCCGCGTCGGGCTGGTTCTCCGGCCGCGCCCGCTCGAAAGCCGCAAGTTTGGCGCAGGCCGCATCGATCGCGACGACCTTGGGAAATCGATCGAGCGCCACTTTCAGGCGCCGCGCATTGTAAACCTGTGGCACCAGGCAAGTATCGGCCAGCGTCACCGCGCTGCCGTAGGCGTAGGGCGCGGGACGGACCATGGTCTCCAGTGCGGCGAAACCCTCGAGAATCCAGTGATGATACCACTCGTCGATCTTGGCCTGCTCCTGCCCGAGTGCGTTCTTCAGGTAGCGTAGCTGCGACACGTTGTTGAGCGGGTGGATGTCGCAGGCGATCAGCTGCGCCAGCGCGCGCACCTTTGCCCGCTCGACCGGATCGCGCGGCAGCAAGGGCGGCTCAGGAACCACCTCGTCGAGATATTCGATGATCGCGAGCGACTGCGTGAGCACGTCGCCGGAATCGAGCCGCAACGCCGGTACCCGCATGTGCGGGTTGACCGCGCGGTATTCCGGCTTCTTGTTGAGGCCGCCTTCTTTCTGCAGGTGGATCGGGACCATCTCGGCGCTCAAGCCTTTGAGGTTGAGCGCAATGCGCACCCGGTAGGCCGCGGATGAACGGAAATAAGTATAAAGCTGCACGTCTCCTCCTTGCCGGACGATCCGATCGTCGCGCGTGGTCGATCAGACCTTGCCGCGCGTCTTGGCGCTTTCGATTTCGGCGACCAGTTCGGCCGAGCGCTTGGTCAATTGCTTCATGGCGCGATCGAAGGCGGGACGGTCAGCGGGCGCGACCACTTCGGCGAGGCGGTCCATGAACGCGAGCGCGCTCGGGGCGAGTTCCTCATAGACCGCCCGGCCGGCCGGCGTCAGCGACAGAAAGGACTCGCGCAGGTCCTCGCGATTGGCGCGCCGGCTGAGAAATTTGCGTTGCTCGAGCTGCGCCACCGCGCGCGAGACCTTGGTCTTGTGCATATGGGTTTGGGCGCCGACCGCCTTGCCGGTCATCACACCGTTTTCGCCCAGCGTGACCAGGACGCGCCATTCCGGTATGCCAATACCATAGCGGCCGTAGACCCGTGTGAGCGCCTGCGAAACCAGGCTGGACAGCACGTTAAGCCGATGGGGCAGGAAGTCTTCCAGCTTCAGTAGCGGCGCCTCGGGAGGCTCTGCGGTGTGCGCCGCGTTGTCACGGATTGGACCGGGGCTCATCGTTACTCGCGTCGGCGTGCGGCGATCTGTTCAAGGCTCGACCGCGTTGCGTCAAACATTGGCCGAAGATCGCCAGCCGTGCAACCGAGCGCAGCCGCGGTCCTGCCAAGGACACGCTGCAGTTGCGCGGTTCCCTGGGAGGAATAGGCCGGAAACAGGAGGACTTCGCCGGGGGTTGTTTCTCACAGCCGCGGGTTGAGTGTCGGCCGCCCGAAGATGTGCGCTTTTGGCCCTCAGTACGAGGGCATCGCTTTTCCGACCGCAAAGAGCACGCTGGCGCGGGCGCGCTGTCCTGCGCGCAACAAAAAGCCCGCAGCGGCATCCCGCCCGGACGACCGGCGCAGTTTTTGGTGAGTAGGCCTTTCCCGAAGATTCTCGTTACACGAGTCAAGAGGAAAGTGGGGCCGAGCCTAGGTCACTTTGATTTGCGCGAGGACTTAGACCTTGCGCTTTTCGCCAACTGTTTTGCTCGGTCGGCAGCGACCGTTTCCAATGATCGAACAATACCTTCCAATTCCTTCTTGTGTCGGAGGTCTGTCATTTGGCCGGCCAGCTTTCGGCACTTCCGCAAGGTCCAGATATGCCAACCCTTTGCGCATCGTTCCCTCTCACGCTGCGCTCGGTGCCGCGTCAGCGCAGGCACTCGATGGCGACGAATTGGTCGCGTGCGGAGGTACCGGTCGTCGCCAGTTCCGCGCCCTCGATTTCCTGTCGGTCAACCTTACGAAAAGACGTTGCTTCCGTGTAGTTGTGGGATTGGCAGTAGGCCGTGGCAACGGCCGCCCCGCACCTCGCGCCCGTCGCCAGACAGCGATCGACGCCGTAGCCGTCGGAATTGTTGGCAATGATGAACACACGTTTTTCGGCCTGCGCCGCAGTGGCGAAAACGCCAGCCGCGAGCACGAGCGCGGCGAACACGTACCGCATCCCCGACACCCCCCTTCCCCGGTTGTTCCGGGGGAACCCGACCATGCGTGGAAAAGCCTTAAGGCCCCGCTAATGGATCACGGCCTTTCCCGCAGATTAGGGCTGATCTAGCGGGCTTTCAGGGCCTTTGGCTAGGACATGAAAGCCACACTATCGGGCGATTTGCGGGCGGTCGGAAATGCCTTCAAGACAGGGGGTTAAGCGAGCGCCGCGCCATCGGGCCGAGGCGGCGGGCCTTGACGCACTCGGACCGCTTGCCCATGCTCCGTCGCGATGAACGGCCTTAACCGTATCGGCGGCATTTGCCGCAAGATTATCTGCTAGCGATCCACGCTGGCTGCGGCCGTCTTTTCTCCTCACCCGAGATTTTTGGACGCCCGGCCAGCGAGGGCGAGGCGGCCGCTCGTTCGCGCGGTCGCAGCGAAGTGGTGCGATGGAGCTTGCGCTTTACGATACGCTGACGCGGCGCAAACGGGTGTTCATGCCGCTCGATCCGGCACGCGTGCGCATGTATGTGTGCGGGCCGACGGTCTATGACTTCGCCCATATCGGCAACGCGCGTCCCGTCATCGTTTTCGACGTTTTGTTCCGCCTGCTGCGCCATCTCTACGGCGTCGACCACGTCACCTATGTGCGCAACATCACCGACGTCGACGACAAGATCAACGCGCGCGCCGCGGAAGAATACCCGGACCTGCCGCTGAACGAAGCAATCCGCCGGGTGACCGGGAAGACCGACAAGCAGTTTCACGAGGATGTCGCTGCACTCGGCTGCCTGCCGCCGACCGTCGAGCCGCGCGCGACCGAGCATATCGAGGAAATGAAGGCGCTGATCGAGCGCCTCGTCGCCCAAGGTTGCGGCTACGTCGCCGAGGAGCACGTGCTCTTTCGCGTGTCCTCGATGACCGATTACGGACGGCTCTCCAAGCGCTCCCTCGACGAGATGATCGCGGGCGCCCGCGTCGACGTGGCGCCGTATAAGCGCGAGCCCATGGATTTCGTGTTGTGGAAGCCGTCGAAGCCGGGCGAGCCGGCATGGCCTTCGCCGTGCGGCATCGCGACGCCCGGCCGGCCGGGATGGCACATCGAATGCTCGGCGATGGCGTGGAAACATTTGGGCGAGACTTTCGACATCCACGGCGGCGGCATCGATCTCGTCTTCCCGCACCACGAGAACGAGATCGCGCAGACGCGTTGCGCCTTCCACTCCCCGGTGATGGCGAATTTCTGGATGCACAACGGCTTCCTGCAGGTCGAAGGCAGGAAGATGGCCAAGTCGGAAGGCAACTTCGTCACCATCCGGGAGCTGCTTAACCAGCGACCAAAAAATCCTTGGTGGGGCGAAATTCTGCGGCTCAATATGCTCAGAACGCATTATCGTCAGCCGATTGACTGGACGGAGCGAAATCTCCTGGACACAGAGGTAATCTACGGAAACTTCATGCGTGCTGTTATCAATGGTGGCAAAGCTACAGCGCGCGTGTCAGCTGCCGTGATCGATGCCCTTTCGGATGACTTGAATTCGCCGGCGGCGATAACCGAATTGATAGCTTTGGCCAAACGAGCGCAGTCTTCTGACAATCCGGCGCATGCTGCTGACGAACTAATTGGATCCTTGTTGTTTCTGGGATTCGATCAAGCGGTCGCGCACGTAAAGGCAGATCGCGGGGTTCATGCAGCTATCTTACGCTCGATCGTAGAGCTTGAGGCCAAGGCGGCGGGCATTGATATTCGCAAAACGGACATTTTGGTCGAAGCGCGTCATGCTGCCCGTAAGGCTAAGAATTTCCAAGAGGCCGACCGCATCCGCGACGAGCTCAACACGATGGGCATTGAACTCGAGGACCATAAAGACGGCACCACCACGTGGAAAGTGAGACCATGATGGCGCAGGCAAAGGCGAAGCTGGCGCTGCGGCCGTTCTTGCCGGCGGATGCGCCGCTGCTCGCGGAAATCTTTCGCGCCAGCATCGCCGAATTGACCGGCGACGACTACAGCGAGGCGCAGCAGGAGGCTTGGGCAGCCAGCGCGGACGATG
>CBFGVM010000018.1:0-20809 GCA_965652015.1 uncultured Alphaproteobacteria bacterium | reverse complement strand
CGCGCACGCGCGAGGCGCCCACGCCGACGAACATCTCGACGAAGTCCGAGCCGGAAATGGTGAAGAACGGCACGTTGGCCTCGCCCGCGATCGCGCGCGCGAGCAGCGTCTTGCCGGTACCCGGCGGACCGACCAGGAGCACGCCGCGCGGAATGCGTCCGCCCAACCGCTGAAATTTTCCGGGGTCACGTAAGAACTCGACGATCTCCTGCAAGTCTTGCTTGGCCTCGTCGACGCCGGCCACGTCCTCGAAGGTGACGCGGCCGTGCGCTTCCGTCAGCAGCTTGGCCCGACTCTTGCCGAAGCCGAGCGCCTTGCCGCCCGCGCCCTGCATCTGCCGCGAGAGAAAAATCCACACGCCTATGAGCGCAATGAAGGGAAGCCACGAGATCAAAAGCGAGACGAACCAGGGCACGTCGTTCTGCTGCGGGCGGGCGGTGATCGATACGCCCTTGCCATAGAGCCGCTGGATCAGGGTCGGATCGCTGGGCGCGTAGGTCTGGAAGCTGCGGCCGTCGGTGAACGTGCCGTGGATTTCCGGCCCCTGGATCAAAACGTCGCGCACGCGCCCCTGATCAACTTCATTCAACAGTTGCGAGAAGGAGATGTCCTGCGACGTGGTCCGCTGGCCCGGATTCTGGAACAGGGTGAACAGCGCGAGCAGCAAAAGAACAATGATCACCCAGAGGGCGAAGTTGCGCAGATTGGCGTTCATCCCGTGTCCTTCACGGCCCCGCGGAGGTTCCGCAGCCCGTTCATATGCCAACTTATAGGCCGATTCACGGCCATCCGGACAGAATTATCGTCAAGCCACAATTTAAGTGCCGAGACGACCCCTGCCAAGGGAACGGGGTTAATTCTTGGGGGCCATTCTGCCACGGCTCGGCCGCCTTCCGCGCGCCGATTTGCCGACGATCGCGGCAGACGAGGACGTCCTGCGCGAGGGGGCGCGCTCGACTACCAGTTTCAACGGGCTTAGCGTCACCAACGCTCCTGCTAGCGTGCGACGCAAGCCAAATGCTTGCCTTCTCTGCGCGTTGGCAACCGCCTCGTAGAGGCTCTCGAGCTTGCCAAGCCGGATCGTCCCCTCCGCTCCGGTGCATGCGATTGCTCGGCCGAGCAGGCGCAGTGCCAACTCGGCGGGCAGACGGACAAATTTTTCGGCATCGAAGACGATCGGCCGGTGATCGGACCGAAGTCCCTGCGAGAGCTTCTCCATCGCGTCATTGGCCGCGGTTTCGATCGCGGCATCCGCCCGCCGCAGCCGGCCCGCAAGGCGAGAAAGAGTGCGTGCGCTGATCCCTTCGCGTGCCAACGCGGGCATCAGCGCGCGCAACCGCGCGCGCGTGAACCGCGGATCACGGTTGGATACGTCGTCGGCGAACTCGATCTTGGCGCGCGCGAGCGTCGCAATGAGCCGCGCCTTAGGAACTTCAAGGAGCGGCCGCACGAGCACGATGCCCTCGCCGTTCACAGGCAGAGTTGACTCGCGCGCCATGGCGCCAAGCCCGCTCAGCCCGCTTCCGCGGCCCATGCGCAGCAGCAAGGTCTCGGCCTGATCGTCGAGCGTGTGCGCGGTGACGACGGCGGCGGCCTTCGTCGATTTTGCCGCCGCCGCCAGCAGCCGGTAGCGCGCGTTGCGGGCCGCCTCCTGCAACCCGGTCGCCGGCTTTTTGCCTTTCCAGCGCACGGTGCGATGCGGCACGCCGAGCCGGCGCGCCAAACGCTTGACCGCGCGCGCCTCGGAAGCGGAGGCGCGGCGCAAGCCGTGATCGACCGTGACCGCGATAAGCTTCGGCCCCCGCTTCAGCGCGCTGCGCCAGCGTGCCATGAGCAGCAGCAGCGCCGTCGAATCAGGACCGCCGGAGACGGCGAGAACGAGGGCGGGAGCTTGGACGAGCGGAGCAAATAGTGCCTTCGCCTCGGCGGCGGAGACGGGCGCCGCATCGTCAGCAGCGGACACGCTTTTGTTCTCGCTCGACCCCCTGCTTCACCGCCCCCGATGCACGCGGGAATTTGCGCAGCACTTCGCCGAGCGACGCGCAGGCCGCTTCCTTTTCGCCGAGCGCGGCGAGCGATTGCCCGAGGCGCAGAAGCGCATCGGGTGCTTTGGCGATGGATTCATGTTTGGTCGAGACGGTGAGAAAGACTTCCGCGGCGTCGCGGTAGCGTTGGCGCTGGAACATGCTCTCGCCCAGCCAATAGGTGGCATCCCCGACGAGCCGATCATCGGGATATCTGCCCAAAAAACTGCGGAAGGCGTCTTCGGCGAGCGCGTAGTCCTTGCGCAGCACATAGCCATAGGCGAGGTCATATTCATCGCGCGGGGTCTGCGAGGGCGCGAGCGTGGCAAGAGCGCCGCTGCCAGCCGACCCGCCGCGCGGCGGTTGCCCCGGCACGGGGCCGTTCGGCGGTCCCATGCTCGCGAGATCAAGCGGCGCACCGGCGCCGCGTCCGCCGGGCGCACCGATCGGCTGCTCGCCCGCATCGGCGCTCATGCTCGGTGCCGCGCCGGGCGCAGCGGTCGAGCCCAGCGTTTGCGGCGCACCGGGCGCGTTCGGATTCTGGAGCGGATCGAACGCGTCGCCGCGCTTGCCGGGCGTTGTCGCGGGCGGCGAATTTTGCGGGCGCGATTGTGCCGCCGGCCGCGTCGCGCCCTCCTCCTGCATGCGGCGGACCTGGCTCTCGAGCTGCTGGTTGCGAAATTGCAGCTGCTCGATGGCTCCGGTCAGCTGCCGGATCTGGGTTTCGAGGCGCTCGAGGCGCACGACGAGATCGGAACCCGAGACCTGCGCGGTGCGATCGGCAGGCGAGGACGGCGCGGTGCGCTCGCCGCTTAGCCGCTCGCTTCCGCTGAAAAGACCGAATAGTCCAAAGGGCCGCTCGCTCTCCTGCGCCAAAGCTTGGCCGAGAGCCACAGGCGCCGCGGTCATCGCGACCAAGACGAGCGCGGATGCCGTCGTCATACGAAACGGGAACCGGGTCATGGCTTTTGAGGTGTTCGAGCCGTGGAACAGGATACGAATCCCTGCGTCCAAATTGTGACTGAGGCCCGTTAACAAATTCCGCAACTGCCGCAACCAGGGCGCGGCGTCGGCGGGGCGGCTACTCCGCCGGCCTGCGCAGTGGTGAGGGGATTTTGCGCGCTTTGCGCCACTCCTCGAAGCGCTGCACCACCACGAAGAACGGCGGTACGAACAATACCGCCAGGCAGGTCGAGGCGAGCATCCCGGTGAACACGGTGATGCCGATCGACACGCGCGCGCTGGCCCCGGCGCCGCTCGCGAGCACGAGCGGCGCGACACCGAGGATGAAGGCGAATGACGTCATCACGATGGGCCGGAAACGCGCCCGTGCCGCCTCGGCTGCCGATTCCAGAATCTCTTTCCCTGCCGCGCGCAATTCGCGCGCAAACTCGACGATCAGGATCGCGTTCTTTGCCGAGAGCGCCATCAGGAGAACGAGTCCGATTTGAACATAGAGATTGTTGTTGAGCCCGCTCTGCGTGAGCGCCGAGAGCGCCACGACCGGCCCAATGAACGACAGCGGAACCGCCAGAATGACCGAGATCGGCGCGTACCAGCTCTCGTATTGCCCGGCGAGCACGAGATAGACGAGCAGCAGCGCCAGTGCGAACACGATGTACATCTGATTGCCGACGAGCTTCTCCTGATAGGACATCGAGCTCCATTCGAAGCCGGTGCCCGGCGGAAGCGTGCGCCGGGCGATCTCCTCCATCAGCGTCAGCGCCTCGCCGGACGATACCCCCTGCGCCGGCAGCCCGATGATCGTCGCGGTGGGATAGAGATTGAACAGGCTGATGAGCGAAGGCCCGACGGTCGGCGTGATCTTCACGAGCGTGCCGAGCGGGATCATTTGCCCGTCCTTATTGCGCACGAACATGTTCTCGACGTCCTCGAGCCGCACGCGGGATCGCGAATCGGCCTGCACGTAGACCTGGAACACCCGGCCGAACTGGTTGAACTGATTGACGTAGGTCGATCCGAGATAGCCGCCGAGGGCGGCGAAGACCTGATCGAGGGAAACCTGGAGCGCCTCCGTCTTCACGCGGTCGACCTCGAGCTTGTACTGCGGAACGCTCGAGCGGAACGACGCCAACACCAGCTCCAGCGCGGACTGCGTCTTGGCATTGGCGACGATCGCGTTGGTGACGCTCTGCAGCTTGGCCATGTCGAAGCTGCCGTCGCGCAGCTCCACCTGCATGGTGAAACCCGCATCGTTGCCCACGCCCTGGATCGGCGGTGGCGGCATCACCAGAATGTCCGCCTCGGGGATCGCGGCGAGATCGGCGTTGAGCTTGGCGAAGAGCGACATGAGATCTTCGCCTTTGCCGCGTTCGCTCCAATCCTTGAGGATGATGTAGGCGACACCGGCGCTCGACAGCGTCGCGCTGTTGTCGAGCGCGGAGACTCCGGCGATGTTGACGACGCGCGCGACGCCCGGGGTTTTGCGGGCGATCTCGAACACCTTGTCCAAGGTCTTCTGCGTGCGCTCGAGCGAGGCGCCGTCGGGCAACTGCACGATCGCGATCAGGTAACCCTGGTCTTCGATCGGAAGAAAACCAGTGGGCACCCGTGAGAAGCCATAGCCGGTGATGGCGATAATCGCGAGGGCTAGGGCTGCCATCAGGCCGCTGCGCGAGACCATGCGGGCGATCAAGCTCGCATACCATCCCTCGACCCGATCATAGGCTCGATTGAATCCTCGATAGAATATGTTGCGCTGCTCCGGCGGGACGGCCGGGCGCAGCCACATGGCGCTTTGCGTGGGCTTCAGTGTCGCGGCGTTGATCGCGCTGAGGAGCGCGGTTGCGGCGATCACCAGTGCAAATTGCGCGTACATGCGACCGGTCAGGCCCGGCAGGAACGCGGCCGGCAGGAATACCGACATCAGCACGAGCGTGATGCCGACGATCGGGCCGAACAGCTGGCGCATGGCGGCGCTCGCCGCCTCGCGGCCCGACATGCCCTTCTCGATGTTGTGAACGGCGCCCTCGACCACGACGATCGCGTCATCGACCACGATGCCGATCGCCAGCACGATCGCGAACAGCGTCGAGAAATTTATCGTAAATCCGAGCGCCGCCATCGCCGCGAAGGCGCCGATGATGGTCACCGGCACCGTCGTCGCCGGGATCAGCATCGCGCGCCAGTCCTGGAGAAACACCAAGATGACGATGAGGACGAGAAAGGCGGCTTCGTAGAGCGTCTTGTACACCTCGTGGATCGACTGCTCGACGAACTTGGTGGTGTCGAACGGGATCTCGGAAATCAGCCCCTGCGGGAACTCGCGCTTGAGCGCGGCCATTTTCTCGCGCACTTCGCCGGCCACCGCGAGCGCGTTCGCGCCTGGCGCCTGGTAGATCGCCAGTCCCGCCGCCTGCCGGCCGTCGAGCGTGAAGACCTGCCCGTAGGTCTGCGATCCGAGCTCGACCCGGCCCACGTCGCTGAGCCGCGTGATCTCGCCGGCGCGGCCGGTCTTGACGATCACCTGCGCGAATTCGGCTGGATCGCTGAGCCTGCCGAAGACGTTGAGCGTGTATTGAAACGATTGGCCGGACGGCGCGGGCGGTGCGCCGATCTGGCCCGCCGTAACTTGCGTGCTTTGCTGCTGCAGCGCCTGAATCACGTCCTGTGGCATCAGCCCGCGCGCCTGCATCTTGTCCGGGTCGAGCCAAATCCGCATGGAGTATTGCCCGGCGCCGAACACGACGACGTTGCCCACGCCCGGCAGCCGCGCGATCTCGTCCTTGAGCTTGATAGTCGCGTAATTGGCTAGGTAGAGGCTGTCGTAGCGCGCGTCGGGCGACGTCAAGGTGACGATCTGCAGGATCGCTGTCGAATTCTTCTGCACGATCACGCCCTGCGCCTGCACCGCCTGCGGCAGCGAGGATAGTGCGCTCGATACCCGGTTCTGCACGAGGACTTGCGCAATGTTGAGGTCGGCGCCGATCTTGAACGTCACCGTCAACGAATAACTGCCGTCGGCCCCGCTGTACGATTGCATGTAGATCATGCCCTCGACGCCGTTCACCTGTTGCTCGATCGGCAGCGCGACGGTGTCGACGACGGTGCGGGCGCTTGCCCCGGGATAGCGCGTGGTGACTTGCACCGTCGGCGGGACGACATCGGGATACTGGGCGACCGGCAGCGCAAACACGGCGACGGCGCCGATCACGACCATCAAAATGGCGAGCACGTTCGCCAGAACGGGCCGGTCGATGAAAAAATCGGAGATCATGGCCGGTGCTATTTGCCGCCCGCGGTAGCGGCCGGCGTCGCGGCAACCGTCTCAAGCTGCGGGTCGACCTTCTGACCAGGAATTGCGCGCAGGATCCCGGCCACGACGACGCGATCTTGCGCCTTGAGGCCGCTTTCGACCACGCGCAGGTCGCCGACCTTGGGGCCGATGCCGACCTTGCGCTGCTCGACGACGTTGTTCTTGTCGAGCACCAGCAGGTAGCGCCCACCCTGATCCGTGCCGAGCGCGGCGTCGGGCACCAGCAAACATTCGTGCTTGTCGGCGGCGCCCACTCGCACGCGGACCAACTTTGCACGGATCAGCCCCTGCTCGCGATTGGGCAGGATCGCACGCACGGCGAGCGTGCCGGTCGCGCGGTCGATTGTGGGGGACACGTAATCGAGCGTGCCCCGGTAAGGATATCCTTCGTCGGTCTGCAGCCCGACTTCGATCGGATACTGCTTCAGCTCCGCCGCCGTGATGCCGAGGCGCCGCATGTCGGCGCGAATGTTGAGCACCTCCTGCTCGTTGATATTGAAGTTCACGTAAATGGGAGCGGTTTGCACGATGGTCGCGAGCTGGGTCGGCCCATTGGCTCCTACTAACTCTCCCAACGACACACGACGCGCGGTGACAATGCCGTCGAAGGGCGCCTTGACCTCGGTATAGCCGAGGTTCAGCGCGGCCTGGGCGGTATCGACCTCCGCCTGCTTGAGGCGGGCTCGCGCGGAGTCGCGATTGGCCGTGGCGTTATCGAGCGCCTGCTTCGACGTGACCTGGCGGCTCGCGAGTTCGGACTGCCGTTCGAACTCCGCTTCCGCCTGCTTCAACGAGGCTTGGGCGCCGGCCTCGGCGGCCTGCGCCTGCTCGAGCTTGAGCTTGTACGGTTCGGGTTCGATGACGAACAGCGTCGCCCCCTCCTTCGCGTCGTCGCCGTCTTTGTAGTTGATCTTTTGCAGGAAGCCCTGCACCCGCGCGACCAGATTGGTGGTGTTTATCGCCGACGTGTAACCGGTGGCCTCGAGGTAGCGGGTGACCTTCTGCTGCACCGGAATGGCGACGGTGACCTTCGGCGGCGGCGGCGCCACGTAGCGGTTCTCCTGTCCGCAGCCCGAGAGCGCCGCCGCGAGGATGCCTGCCGCAGCGCAAGCGGCGAACTGCGCGCTCGCCAGCCGATCAATCCTCATCGCGTGACCCTCAATTCCCATGGGCGAGGACACCGGCTTATTGTCGAGGCAACCGGCTTCATTCCCGCGCCGCTCGCGTGCGCCGCGCGATCCCTCGGCGGCCCGAAATTACGATCCTGTGTCTCAAAGGGGAAGCCTTGGCATTTCAAAACACCGCCGGCGCCCGAAGGCGCCGGCTGTCCCCTTCCCCCGTGTTTCCTGCGCTCAGGAACTGGTGTTGAGCACCGTGACCGCGCGGCGATTTTGCGACCAGCATGAAATGTCGTTGCACACCGCGACCGGCCGTTCCTTGCCATAGGAGATGGTGCGCATGCGTTGCGGGTTAACCCCGCGCGAAGCGAGATAGTCGCGCACCGTCTGCGCGCGCCGCGCGCCGAGCGCGATGTTGTATTCGCGCGTGCCGCGCTCGTCGGCGTGGCCTTCGATGGTGAAGGTGTATTGGTTGTAGACCTGCAGCCATTGCGCCTGCTTCTCCAGCGTGGCGATCGACTGCGACGTGAGTTCGGAAGAATCGGATTCGAAGAACACCCGATCGCCGACATTGACCACGAAATCCTGCTGGCTGCCGGGCGGCGCGCTACCCCCGGCCTGCGGATCGTTCGGCCTGTTCGCGCACGCAGACACGGCAAGGGCCAAGGCCAGAAAGCCGGCGAGCTTCGCCGCACGGACGACGCGTACTACGACATTCGTCATTCCGCTGCCCCCATGGTTGCCTGGTTACCGCACATGCCACAGGTCTAGCAGGTGCGTGGTTAAGCGAAGGTTCTTGTCGACCTCGACCGGATGTTGCCCGGATCGCTCAACGGCAAAGAAAAAGCGGAAAACCCCTTTCGGTGGTTAATGCCCGGTGAATGCGGCGCCTTGTAGGCCCGCCGAGTTCCATTTCGATGCTGCGCCCCCAAGTCATGCGCGCTACTGCAACAGCGGCGACCACGCTGGATCGGACGCGTAGCTCGGCGTCTTGAGCATCTGTTCGTTGCGGCCGGTCACGTCCACGGTAAAGAGCGTCGGGCCGGCGTTGCCGCCCGGATCGCGGAAGAACATGATCACGCGGCCGTTCGGCGCCCAGGTCGGCCCTTCGTTGTGATAGCCCTCGGTGAGAATCCGCTCACCTGATCCGTCCGCGCGCATGATGCCGATCGCAAACTTGCCCTCGGTCTGTTTGGTGAAAGCGATGTAGTCGCCGCGGGGCGACCACACCGGCGTCGAATAGGCGCCCTCGCCGAAACTGATGCGCTGCGGCTGCCCGCCGGTCGCCGCCATGACGTAGATCTGCTGCTTGCCGCCGCGGTCCGACTCGAAGCTGATGCGCGCGCCGTCGGGCGAATACGAGGGCGCAGTGTCGATCACCTGCGCGTCGGTCAAGCGCGTGGTTGCCTTCGAGCGCAAGTCCATCACGAACAGGTTGGAATTGCCGCCGCGTTGCAGACTGAAGATCACGCGCTGCCCGTCGGGCGAGAAGCGGGGGCTGAACGTCATGCCGGGAAAGTTGCTGACGATCTCGCGCTGTCCGGTCTCGATGTTCATGAGATAGACTTTGGGATCGCCCTCCCTGTAGGACATGTAGGTGATCGTATCGGCCGACGACGAGAATCGCGGTGTGAGCACGAGGTCGTCCCCGCGCGTGAGATAGCGCACATTGGCGCCATCCTGATCCATCAATGCCAGCCGCTTGATCCTGCGCTCCTTCGGACCGGATTCGTCGACGAAGACGATGCGGCTGTCGAAATATCCCTTGTCACCGGTGATGCGCTCGTAAATGGCGTCGGAAATGATGTGGGCGATCCGCCGCCAATTGTCGGCCGTGGTGTTGTACTGCTCGCCGCGCAGCTGCTGCCCGGCGAAGACATCCCACAACCTGAACTCCGCCTTGAGACGGCCGTCGGACTGGGTAATTCGGCCGGTGACCAGTGCCTGGGCATTGATCTGCCGCCAGTCGGGAAAGCGCGGCAACGTGTCGACGCTGGCGATTTTCTCGATATAGGCGGCCTGATCGATCGGAGTGAACAAGCCGGAGCGGCGCAGGTTTGAGGAAATGATCTGGCTCACATTGCGGCCGCCCGCCGGATCCTGCAGTCCGACTCCGATGAAATCCGGGATCGCAATCGGCACCGGCTGGACGTTGCCTTGCGTCACGTCGAGCTTGAGCACCGCTGCCGCCGGCCGCGGCGAAAGGCTCGCGAGCGCGCCCGCCGCTCCCGCCAGCATGATCAGGCGGCGGCGGCTCAGGAGGCTTGCCGTCGAATCGGCATTGCCCGTCGCGCAGTCGCCTTGCGCGACGGCCGCGACAGCTAGCCGCGGATCATGTCGCGCGGGTCGAAGGTGATCTCGACGTCTTTCCATTGCTCGTAATGCTCGGGCTTGAGCATGTCGTAGGGCTGACCGCGGAAGAGAGCGCGAACGGCGCTGTCGCGGGCGGCGATGAACAGCGGGCTTTTTCCGCTGCTCAGCACGATTGGCGGAGAGGCTAGCGTGCCGTCGGGCTTGAGCTTGATCCTGATCAGCACCACCAGCTCCTGCGGGTCCTTGGCACCGGCGGGCACCGTCCACAGCTGCGCCAGCCGCGCACGCAACGCGTCCAGCTCGCTCAGCGACAACTGCGCCGCCGCGCCGTTCGACAAGCCGAGCGAGGGCGCATTGTTGAGCGTCTCGCCGGCGGCGGCGAGCCGCGTCGAGTCGCGCTTGTCGAGCAGCGCCGCGACCTGTTTGGGATCGAATTTGGGCGCCGGCGGGGCGGGCTTCTTCGGCGGGGTCGGAGGCTTGGCGTCGGCCTTCTTCGGCTCCGGCTTCTTGGCTTCTTCTTTCGCCAACGCGTCCGCAATCGGATCAGGCGGCTTTTCGGCTTGCTTTTTGTCCGGCTCGGAGTCGGCGGGCTTCGTTTCCGGAGCGGGCGGGGGCTCGCGGGCGGCTTTAACCTCCTTCTTTTCCACCACTTTTGCGGTCGGGTCCTCGACCGGTCGCGCCTCTGCGACCTTTTCGACCAGCGGCTTTGCCGTCTCCGCCTTCGGCGCGCTCTGGGTCCCGGCGGTGATCTTGGAGAACTCGGACGCGGTCACCAGGTCGATCGGCAGGCCCTCGTTCGACGACACCGGGAGCGGCCTCGCGGCAAGCGACCACACGCTCCACAGCAATACGGCTGCGTGCCCGATCGCCGATATGGTGTAGGCCGTCCTCATTCCCCCAATCACGCAATCAACGCGCAGCGGCCTGCTGCTCGCTCTCGGTCACCAAAGCGACGCGCCGGAAACCGGCGGCCGATATTTGCCCCATCACCTTCATCACGGTGCCGTACTCGAGCTGGCGGTCGCCGCGCACGAAAATGCGCTCCTCGGCTCCCTGTCGCGCCTCGGTGATAGCCTTGAGCTTGGGGACCAGCTCCTCAGCCGCGATTTCGGTATTTTGGAGGTAGATCTGCCCGCTCGCCTTGACCGAGACCGTCAGCGGCTCTTTGTCCTGATCGAGGGTCTTGGCTTGGGTCTGCGGCAACTCGAGCGGCACCCCCACCGTCAGGAGGGGGGCCGAAACCATGAAAATGATGAGCAGGACCAGCATGACGTCGACCATCGGCGTCACGTTGATCTCGGCCATGACCGGATGACGGCGATGCCGCCTGCCGGCGGACGCGGCAGTGCCGCCCTTCATCGCCATTTGCGTCCCCCTATCCCCGTTCGTCGATCTGCCGCGATAGAATCGCGGCGAACTCGTCGGCGAACCCCTGCAGGCGCTGGGCCTGTTTGTTCACGTCGGACACGAACTTGTTATAGAAAATCGTCGCCGGTATGGCAGCGATGAGGCCGATTGCAGTCGCGAACAGGGCCTCGGCGATGCCGGGGGCAACCACCGCCAGCGAGGTGGACTGCTGGCCGGCAATCGCCCGAAAGCTCGTCATGATGCCCCAGACGGTCCCGAACAGGCCGACAAAGGGGCCGGCGGAACCAATCGTCGCCAGCACCAGAAGATGACGCTCCAGGCGGGCGACTTCGCGCTGGATGGTTACCTCCATCACCTTTTCGATGCGCATCTGCAGGCCGGCAAAGGAACGCGGCTGGCCCTCGATGCTGCGCTTCCACTCCCGCATGGCCGCCACGAACAGGGCCGCCATCGAATGGGTCGGGCGCGAGGCAAGGGTCCGGTAAAGCTCCTCCAAGGATTGACCGGACCAGAACGCCTGCTCGAAGCTGTCCATGGCCCGCTGGGTGCGCGAATAAAGGAGGAGCTTCTCGATCGCGATCGCCCAAACCATGACCGACGCGACGAGGAGCCCGACCATCACCAGTTTGACCACCAGATCCGCGTTCTGGAACAGATCCCAGATGGAAAGCGGCGCGGCGGACGGCATGACATCTCCTTCCCGGCTGGTCCTTCGGCTGTCCCTTGAAAGGTGACCAAACTAGGGCGCAAGGCGCCTCATTGCGAAAGTTAGCTGGCGCCGAGTGCCTTAACGCCCGGTTACCGGCAGGGGCGGCAACCGATGCGACCCCGCGGTTTGTCGCGGCGACGCTAACGCAACCGGCCGGTCAGCGGCGAATGCGGTCCTGATCGGCCCGCATGGCGGTGCGCAACGCCTTGGGGATGGGCCGCGCGCGTCCGTCACAAACGAAGGCGACCCGCACATGCGCCTCCACGAGCAGCTCTTCCCCTCGCAGGATACGCTGATTGAGCGTGATCGAGGCGCCCTTGACCTCCTCCGGCGCGGTCACCACCGCCAGCACGTCGTCCATGCGCGCGGGCTTGAGGAACTCGATCTGCATCGAGCGCACCACGAACGCAAACCCTGGCGCTTCCGCGCTCGCCTCTTCGAACAGCGCGCGGTGATGCGTGCCGAGCAGGCGCAGATGATTGCTGCGGCCGCGCTCCATGAAACGCAAGTAGTTGGCGTGATAGACGATCCCGGAAAAGTCGGTGTCCTCGTAGTAGACTCGAACGGACATGGTGTGACGGCCGTCCCGCAGTTCGCCGTCAAGCGCGTTCATCGCGGCGGCACGCGCGCGCGCATCGACGCCTCCCAGTTCTTGCCATCGAACGGTCGCGGCGAGATGGCGGCGAGATCTATGTCGTCGATGCAACGCACATTCACGTCGATTTTGTCCGGATCGGAGCGCGGCACATAGAACGGATGAATTCCGCAGTGCTTACAGAACGTGTGCTTAGCGGTCCCGGTGTTGAATTCGTAGGTAGTCAACTCGTCCTTGCCGCGCAGCAGCTCGAACCGTTCCGGCGGCACGATCAGATGCAGAATTCCTTTCTTGGTGCATATGGAGCAGTTGCAATCGCTCACGGACGCAAGATCGGCCGTGACGCGGAACCGCACGCGGCCGCAGTGGCAGCCGCCTTCCATGGTGCTGAGCATCCTCGTTGCCTCCGAGACATCCTCCGCGCGCGCGAGATCTAACTCTGCGTTCCCTCGCCGAACAAGCCAAACTGCGCCGGATCGCGCGCGGGCTCTGCGAGCCCGAGGTGACGGAACGCGTGCGACGTCAACAGCCGGCCGCGCGGAGTACGCTGCAGAAGGCCGCGCTGGATCAGGAATGGCTCGATGATTTCCTCAATCGCGTCGCGCGGCTCCGATAGCGCCGCCGCGATGGTTTCGATTCCGACGGGGCCGCCGCCGTAGTTCTCGGCGATGGTCGTGAGATAGCGCCGGTCCATGGCATCGAGCCCCACGGCATCGACCTCGAGCTCGACCAGCGCGCGGTCGGCGGCGGCGCGGTCGATCGCCGTCGCGCCTGCGACCAGCGCAAAGTCGCGCACCCGGCGCAACAGCCGCCCGGCGATGCGCGGCGTGCCGCGCGCGCGGCGTGCGATCTCGTTCGCCCCGTCGGCCGTCATGCCGATGCCGAGCACGCGCGCGCCGCGGTCGACGATCTCCTCGAGCTCGCTCTCGGAATAAAAGTTGAGTCGCACCGGAATCCCGAAGCGGTCGCGCAGGGGGTTTGTGATGAGTCCGGCGCGAGTCGTCGCGCCGATCAGCGTAAATCGCGCGAGATCGATCTTGACCGAACGGGCGGCTGGCCCTTCGCCGATAATGAGGTCAAGCTGGAAATCCTCCATCGCCGGATAGAGAATTTCCTCGACCGCCGGGTTGAGCCGGTGGATCTCGTCGATGAAAAGCACGTCGCGATCTTCGAGGTTGGTCAGCAGCGCCGCGAGGTCCCCGGCCTTGGCGATCACCGGACCCGACGTCGCGCGGAAATTCACGCCAAGCTCGCGCGCCACGATTTGCGCGAGCGTGGTCTTGCCCAGCCCCGGCGGGCCCACGAACAGCACATGGTCGAGCGGCTCGCGCCGGGCACGCGCTGCCTCGATGAACACGGATAGGTTCGAGCGCGCCTGTTGCTGGCCGATGAATTCGGCGAGCCGCTGCGGCCGCAGCGAGCTGTCCGCCGTATCGTCGTCGCGGCGCTCGGCCGTGACCAAGCGGCGGGGAGTCGAGCTCACCGATGCGTCCTCTCAGCGTGAGCACCCGGTTGTGTTTGTTCGGCAGCAACTCGCCGATCCCAACGACCGCAGGCCCGTTGACGCCGGGCACAATGACGCGGGTGTTGCGATCGTAATCCCAGATCAGCTCGCGGCAGCTTCCGCACGGCGACACCACGACGATCGCCTGATCCGCTTCGTAGGGATCCGGATGGCGCACCGCCACGATCGTCTCGATGCCAGTCTCGCCAACGTCGGTGACCGCCCGACCGAGCGCCACGGCCTCGGCGCATACCGCCATGCGACCCAAATAGGCGTCGAGATTGACGCCGGTATAAATGCGTCCGTCACGCGTGCGCAGCGCTGCGCCGACCTCTTGCCAGTCGTTACGATAACGCCGTCTGATCGCGTCGGTGGCGGCGACGATCAGCTCCTGATCGCGCTCGCTCAGCATTGAATAGCGCTCGACCGAGTCATTTCGCGAGTTCCTTCAACCCGAGCCGGATCAGCCGCGCGGCATCCGCTCCCTCGCCCGCGCTGCGCGCGGCGGCGGCGATGGCGGCGGCTGCCTGCGGCTGACCATAGCCGAGATTCATCAACGCGGAGACCGCGTCTATGATCGGCTGCGGCGCGCGTCGGTCCTCGACCGCACCGGACAGCCTGATCACGGCCGGGTCGATGGAAGCATAGGCCGGCGCCTTGTCCTTCAATTCCGTGACGATACGCTCGGCGACCTTCGGGCCGACCCCGGGAGCGCGCGCGACCATCGCCTTGTCGCGCATGGCGACGGCGGAGGCGAGATCGGCAGGCTTGAGCGTGCCGAGCACGGAGAGCGCGACCTTGGCGCCAACGCCCTGCACCGTCTGCAACAGGCGGAACCACTCACGCTCGACATCGGTGACAAAGCCGAACAACCTGATCTGATCCTCGCGCACGTGCGTTTCGATCGAGAGCGCGGCGGGCTGTCCCACGCCCGGCAATTCCTGCAGCGTGCGCGCAGAGCATTGCACGAGGTAACCCACCCCGTTGACGTCGAGAACAATGAAATCCTCGCCGTAGCTGTCGATGATGCCCTTGAGCTTGCCGATCATGCGCGCGCCTCAGCCCGCCGCCACCTTGACCACGGCGCTGCGGCGATGGTGCGCATGGCACACCGCGATGGCGAGCGCGTCGGCCGCATCCTCCGACTGCGGATCGGCTTTCGGCAGCAGCACTCCGATCATCATGCGTATCTGCGCCTTCTCGCAATGACCGGCGCCGACGATGGTCTTTTTCACGAGATTCGGAGCGTATTCCGCAACCGGAAGCCCGGACATCGCCGGCACGAGCATGGCGATGCCGCGCGCCTGGCCGAGCTTGAGCGTTGCAGAGGCATCCTTGTTGACGAAGGTCGCCTCGACCGCGGCTTCGTGCGGCGCATGCTTTTCCACCACGCGGCGCAAGCCGTCGTGGATGGCGAGGAGCCGCGCGGCGAGCTCGACCTTCTCGTCGGTCGCAAGCGACCCGCAGGCGAGAAAACTCAGGCGGTTGCCGTCAAGCGCCACCACGCCCCAGCCGGTGCGGCGGAGGCCGGGATCGATGCCGAGAATGCGAATCGGGCCGCGCATGATGGTCCGTTGATAACCCCGCCTGCGGCAACAGCCTAGGCCGTTCGCCACATTCTCCTCGCTTTCGCTCAACGCATTCTGTCGGCAACCGCGCTTATGCCGGGACCCATTTTCCAGAGGCGACGGTCATGGGCCCCGTTTTCCCCGGTACGACCGTGTTGGTGAGCGGCGCTCGGAATGAGCCCCGAGCAACGTTGATGCCAGCGCCCCGTCGGCGCGCCGGCGCCGGCCGGCTCGTTGAAGCCTACGCGCTCAGCTTCTGCATCAGCGCGTCCGAGACTTCGAAATTGGCGTAGACGTTCTGCACGTCATCGTGCTCGTTGAGCGTCTCGATCAGCTTGAAGAGTTTCTCGCCTTGTTCGTCGTTGACGGCAACGGTGTTCTGCGGCTTCCACACCAGCACCGCCCTGCGCGCCTCGCCGAATTTTGCTTCCAGCACCTTCGCCACCTCGCGCAGCGATTCCTGCGTCGTATATATTTCGTGTCCACCCTCGCTCGACACGACGTCCTCGGCGCCGGCCTCGATCGCGGCCTCCAGCATGGCATCGGCGCTTGCGATCCTGGCGTCGTACTCGACCACGCCGACACGATCGAACATGAAGGAGACCGCGCCGGTCTCGGCCAAATGGCCGCCGGATTTGGTGAAGGTCGCGCGCACTTCACCTGCGGTGCGGTTGCGGTTGTCGGTCAGGACCTCAACGATGACGGCGACGCCGCCCGGTCCATAGCCCTCGTAGCGGATCTCGTCGTAGCTCTCGGCGTCGCTGCCGGTCGCTTTCTTGATCGCACGTTCGATATTGTCCTTGGGCATGTTCTCCGCGCGGGCAGCGATGACCGCCGCGCGCAGGCGCGGGTTCGTGGCGGGATCGGGCAATCCCATCCGGGCCGAGACCGTGATTTCGCGCGCCAGCTTTCCGAACAGCCGGGATTTCGCCGCATCCTGCCGTCCCTTGCGGTGCATGATGTTTTTGAATTGGGAATGGCCGGCCATGGCTTGCTCCTCGACGGCCCCGCGCCGCGCAAGTGGAACGCGCGATCAGCGAAGTCGCGGATATCGATGATGTCGGCGCGTTATTGGGACGCCTCGCGTCGAAAATAGGCCGCGGCTGCGCCGAAATCCAGAACCGGCTGCGGCCGCGAGGGTGGCCGTCGCCGCGTTATTCCCAAAATTTGGGCCGCGCCTGTTCCAGCCGCCCCCCCAGGCGCACTGCCGCGATATGCCGCGCGAGTCCGCTGGCGTCGTCGGTTTCGACCGCGAGCGCGCACAAGGTTGCTTCGCCCATCGCCGGCTCAAAGCGCGCGCCAGAGATCTTGGTCAGAAACCGCGACAGCGGCTCCTCCTTGTTCATCCCGATCACGGAATCATAGTCGCCGGTCATGCCCACGTCGGAGATGAAGGCGGTGCCGCGCGGCAGGATCTGGTGGTCCGCGGTCGGCACGTGCGTGTGCGTGCCGACGACGAGGCTCGCGCGTCCGTCGCAGAACTGGCCGATCGCCTGCTTCTCGCTCGTCGCCTCGCCGTGGATGTCGATGATGATGGCGTCGGCCGCCTGCTTGAGCGGGCAGGCGGCAAGCTCGCGCTCGACGGCGGCGAACGGGTCATCCAAAGGGTCCATGAAGATGCGGCCCATGGCGTTGACGACGAGCACGCGCGCGCCGTTCTTCGCGTCGATCAGGGCAACACCGCGGCCGGGCGTGCCGGCGGGATAATTGATCGGGCGCAGCAGCCGCGGCGCACGTTCGATGAAAACCAGCGCCTCCTTCTGGTCCCAGGAGTGGTTGCCGCCGGTGATCACGTCGACGCCTGCATCGACGAATTCCTGGTAGATGGCTTCGGTGATGCCGAAGCCGCCGGCCGCGTTCTCGCCGTTGACCACCACGAAATCGAGCTTCCAGTCGCGCACGAGTGCGCCCAGGCGCTCGAGCAAGATCGCGCGCCCGCTGCGCCCCACGACATCGCCGATGAAGAGGATGCGCATCCGTCACGCGGCCCGGCAGTCGATGACCTCGCGCTCGGTTAGCACGAGATCGAGGCGGGCGTCGCGCGTCGTGGTCGGCACGCTTGGGATTTCTTGCATGGCGAGGCCGAGGCCGCAGGCGGTGACGGTCTTGCGCGCGCGCAAGTGCGCAATCGTCAGATCGTAGTAGCCAGCGCCATAACCGATGCGCTGGCCGCTGCGGTCGAAGACCAAGAGCGGCACAAGCACGATATCGGGAAAGACTTCGGCGGCCTCGGGGGCGGGCTCGCGGATGCCCCAAGTGCCGGCAACAAGCCTTTGGCCAAACGCAAAGGCGCGCATGGTGAGCGGTTTGCCGCGTCCGGCCACCGCCGGCAGCGCGAGCTGCGCGCCGCTGCCTGCGAGCTTGCGCATCAGTGGGACAGGATTGATTTCGCTCCCGATCGGCATGAATCCCGAGACGATCGTCTGCGGCGTTATCGCGACCGGGAACGGCCGCTCCGCGATGGCCTGCGCCGCCGCGGCCCGCATGCCAGCGGGCAATGCATCGCGCCGCGCGCGCGCTTGCCGGCGCAGCTCGGCTTTGGCGTCTTCGATCGAGGTGGATTGAGCCATCGAGCTATGAGTGCGGAGCCGCAATGGCCGTCGGAGCGTCGATCCCGGGTTCCCTACGAAAGTAGGTGGGCGCCATATGTCCGAGCCCACGAGCCCGGTCAGGGACAGCTCCCTTCAGGATCGATAAGGCCCCGGGGATATGGCTCCTGACGCGCCTCACAGCCCCGCGCGTGCGAATGTAATGGCTATGCGGTTGCGATGCTACCCGCGAAACGGCGTCGACTCACAAATTACGATGATTGGGCAGTCGCCGGCCGACGCGCCGCCGCGGTCACTCCGCCTTCGCGCCGGAGAATTTCACCACCTTGGCCCACTTTTCGGTTTCGTCCGCGATGAGTTTTCCGAATTGAGCGGGCGTCATCGGCATCGGCTCGCCGCCGAGCTCCGCAAGCCGCGCCTTGAGCTTGGGATCGGCGAGGACCTCGTTGACTGCCTTGTTGAGTGTATCGACGATCTGGGGCGGCGTGCCTTTGGGCGCTACGATCCCGTACCAAACCACCGCCTCATAGCCCGGCACGGTTTCGCCGATGGTCGGCACATCCGGGAGCGCCGGCGAGCGCTTGCCCGCCGTCACACCCAAGGCGCGCAGCGTGCCCGCCCTGATGTGCGAAATCGATCCGGGGAGGTTGTCGAAGATAACCTGGACGCGGTTGGTGAGCAGGTCTTGCAGCGCCGGCGCCGAGCCGCGGTACGGCACATGCTGCATGTTGACGCCGGTCATGGCTTTGAACAATTCGCCCGACATATGCACCGACGTGCCGCTGCCCGAGGAGGCCATGTTGATCTTGCCCGGATTGGCCTTCGCGTAGGCGATGAACTCGGCCACGGTCTTGGCCGGCACGTCCGGGTGCACCACCATTACGTTGGTGAGCAGCATCGTGCCGGCAACCGGCACGCCGTCGCGCATGAAATCGAATGGAAGCTTCTCGTAGAGCGACGCATTGATCGCATTGTTCGGAGCGGCGAATCCGATCGTATAGCCATCAGGCGGTGATCCCAGCACCGCACCCATGCCGATGTTTCCGCCGGCGCCGACTTTGTTCTCGATGATGAATTGCTGGCCCAAGCGCTCCGAGGGATATTGTCCAATGACGCGCGCCACGGTGTCGTTCGGTCCGCCGGCGGTGAACGACACGATCCAATGCACTGGACGGGCCGGATAGTCTTGCGCCGCGGCGATGCGCGAGAAGGCCGGCAGCGCGGCAGCGCCTGCTGCCAAGTGCAGAAAATGACGGCGGTCAATGTTCATCATGGCCAAAGTGGACCTCACCGTGCGTCGGAGTGAATACACGCCCCTAGCCCATTGGAACGCCGGCGTCGACGACTGTCTGATTGAGCTGCCTGGTGAGGCTCTCGATGCGCTCGGCCGCCGCATTGAGTGCCGCGACCACCGCCGCTTGCGTCGCCTGAGTGCGATCGGCGGATACGACACTCGCCTCCTGCAGCGTGGCGAACTCCGGCTCGAGCCGCCGCAATTTTTCCTTCACCTCCGAGAGCTCATCGGCGAGCGCCAGCGCGGCCATGACCGTGAGCCGCGTGTCGCCGATCTCGCCGAAGCGCGCCCGCAGCGTAGCGATCCGCGCGTCGAGCTCCTCAGCGAGATGGGTGACATGCCCCTCTTCGCCGTTCTCGCAAGCCATCCGGAACTGGCGACCGTTGATGGTAACGTTGACCTGCGGCATGACGCCCTCAGCGCTCGTTCGCCGCGAGCACCGAGCGGATCGTTTCGATGGCAGCATCGAGCCGCTCGGCCACCTCGCGATTCGCCCCCTCCAGCGTTCGGTTGCGCGCAGCCGCGGCATCGAGCTCCGCGGCAAGGCGAGAGCGGTCGGCACCGAGCGCATGCAGCTGAGCGTCGAGCGTCTGCTCCCCGCGGTCCGCTTCGTGCCGCCGCTCGACGGCGGCCGCAAGCGCATCGAGCGCAAGCGCAAGACGCTTGCTGGCGGCCTCGATGGCGCTCCCTTCCGTCATTCTCGACGACCCCTTGGCTCGACGGATTACATAGCCGATTCGTCAGCCCTATGGCCGGAGAAATCTTTTGCGTCGGCAAGCAGTTAGAAGAAGAACCCTACGTTGCGTGTGCACTCCTCGTCAACGCTTGACCGCAATTCATCCTGACCCCTGTGAATGGCGAGCGAGCCAGGCAGCGGCATTCTTTGACTCGCATTGCCCGCGTGCTAGAGCCTCGCCCGATGACCAGCCGCAATTCGCTCCTTGCTGCAGCGGCGTCCTCCGTCCGCCGGGACGAGCGCGCAACACGCGCGCGCCACGACCGCATGGCCAATGCGCTGCGCGCGCTCGCCATGGACGCGGTCGAACAGGCCAAATCCGGGCATCCCGGCCTGCCCATGGGGGCAGCCGACATCGCAACCGTGCTGTTCACGCGCTTTCTCAAGTTCGATGCGGCGGACCCCGCCTGGCCTGACCGCGACCGCTTCGTGCTCTCGGCCGGTCACGGCTCGATGCTGATCTACGCGCTGCTCCATCTCCTCGGCTACGAGAAGATGACGATCGAAGAGATCAAGCGCTTCCGCCGGCTGGGCTCGATCACCCCCGGCCATCCCGAGAACTTCCTGACGCCGGGCGTGGAGACGACGACGGGCCCACTAGGGCAGGGACTTGGCAACGCCGTCGGCATGGCGATTGCCGAGCGCCACCTCGCCGCGGTGTTCGGCACCGAACTGGTAGACCACCGCACCTACGTGCTCGCCTCCGACGGGGACCTGATGGAAGGCGTCAGCCAGGAGGCGATCGCGCTCGCCGG
>CBFGVM010000017.1:0-20973 GCA_965652015.1 uncultured Alphaproteobacteria bacterium | reverse complement strand
TCGGCTGCTCGAACCGGTAGAACTGCGCCGCCCACATCTGATGCTGGCCCACCTCCGTGGTGATGTAGGCGTCGCGGTCCTTGGTCAGCTCGTAGAGGCGGCTGATGGCGTATTGCGGCTTGATCACCTCGTTTGAGTTCTTGTACGCGAGCGACTTTCGGGCGCGCCATTTGTCGATCTGCTTCCACCAGGCGTCGAGCGCCGCTTTGTCGGCATGCATCGCAGTCGAGCGCCACAGCCGCACCATGTCCTCGAGCACATGGGCGCAGTCGCCGATGATCGGAATGTCGACCTTGACGTTCTTGTTGATCGACGACGGATCGATGTCGACGTGGACCTTCTTCGATCCGGGTGAGAAGGCATCGAGCCGACCGGTGATGCGGTCGTCGAAACGCGCGCCGATGCAGATCATCAGGTCACAATCGTGCATCGACATGTTCGCCTCGTAGGTGCCGTGCATGCCGAGCATGCCCAGCCATTGCGGATCGGAGGCTGCGTAGGCACCAAGCCCCATCAACGTCGAGGTGATGGGAAAACCGGTGAGCTTGACCAGTTCGCGCAGGTAATGGCTCGCTTCCGGACCGGAATTGACGACGCCGCCGCCGGTGTAAAACAGCGGACGCTTGGCGTGGCGCATGAGCTCGATCGCGGCTTTGATGCGGTCGAGGTCACCCTTGACCTTCGGCCGATAGCCCTGGTGCTGGAAGTCCCTGGGCCGCGAGTAGATGCCTTTGGCGAACTGGATGTCCTTGGGGATGTCGACCACCACCGGGCCCGGCCTTCCGCTCTTGGCGATATGAAACGCCTCGTGCAGCACGCGGGGGAGGTCGGCGACGTTCTTCACGAGATAATTGTGCTTGGTGCAGGGGCGCGTGATGCCGACGGTGTCGCATTCCTGGAATGCGTCATTGCCGATGAGGTGGGTTGGCACCTGTCCGGTCAAACACACCAGTGGTGTCGAGTCCATGAGCGCGTCGGTGAGCCCGGTGACGGCATTGGTGGCGCCGGGACCGGAGGTCACCAGCACGCATCCCACCTTGCCGGTCGAGCGCGCATAACCTTCGGCCGCGTGCACCGCGCCCTGCTCGTGACGCACCAGGATGTGCTGGACCTTTTGCTGTTGGAATAACGCGTCGTAGATCGGCAGCACAGCGCCGCCAGGATAGCCGAACAGGTGCTCGACGCCCTGGTCGGCCAGCGCCTCGATCACCATTTCCGCTCCGGTCATTTCCTTGCTCATTGTCAACTCCACGCGCCTCACTCGAGAAAATCAAAAAGGGCCGCAAGGGCCCTTTGCGCACCGCCGCGTTCGTGGGTGGGCTAGCCATCCACGGCGGTGCGCCTTGCCACGACTACGAGCGCTCGAGCAATAAAATTGCGCATCTGGCCGCTCTCTCGCCACTTCGTTGCGCAGCACTTATATGGTCCGCACCATCGCCCGTCAAGCTAACTCCTGCCTGGCAGCCTCAGCCGATGGTTAACCGACCCCGCCCTGCTCATGACGTCTCACTCACGCGCCGTGGAATGGCCGCATCGCCCCTTCAAATCGTGACCGCCGGTGAAGCGCGCGCGCTCCGCATTTGATTGGGCGTTATCTTGCGTGCCTGTAATTTCGCCGCCGGTGCTGGAGCGGGCCTGACCTCATGCCATTCCTTCGCGAACGATCCGGGCGCTGGTCACCGGTGAAGATCGTCGCCTTCGTAGCGGCGGTGCTGCCGGCGCTTTGGATTGCCTATCAGGCCGCGGCCGACGAACTCGGTGCCCGCCCGGTCACCGAGGCCATTCATCAAGCCGGCGATTGGGCGCTGCGTTTCCTGCTGATCACCCTGGCGATAACGCCGGCGCAGCGCATCTTCCATTATCCCCGCATCACGCTCGCCAGGCGCACGCTCGGCGTTGCTTCGGCAGGTTATGCCGTCCTGCATTTCTCGCTCTATATCTTGGACCAGCATTTCGATCTTTTCAAAGTGGCAAGGGAGATCGTCTTGCGCATCTATCTGACGATCGGCGCGCTTGGATTGGCCGGCCTGATCGCGCTCGCCTCCACCTCGACGGACGCTGCCATCAGCCGTCTCGGTCCGGGACGCTGGCACGCGCTGCACCGCCTCGTCTACGCCATCGCGCTGCTCGCTGTGGTGCATTTCTTCATGCAATCCAAGCTCAACACCTACCAGCCAGTGTTGATGTCGGGCTTCTTGATCTGGCTTTTGGCCTACCGGGCGCTTTACCGACGCAACGGCGAGGTGAAGCCGTTTCATCTCGTGCTTCTCGCCGGCGCAACCGGCGCGGTGACTGCCATCGGCGAGACAATCCTGTACCGACTCACGAGTGGGGTCGACGCGTCCCGGTTGCTGCTCGCCCATTTCGACATCGAGATGGAGGTGCGACCGGCCTGGTGGGTGCTCACCGCCGGCCTGATCGTCGCCGCCATCGGCTTCTGGCGGCAAAAGCGTCAGCGGCCGAGCGCCCGGCGGATTTCGTCGAGCGCCCTCTCGGGCGCGATCCAGGTCCAATCCGGCAGCTGATGGCGAAACCAAGTGGCCTGCCGCTTGGTGTAGCGGCGGGTGTCGCGCTTTGCCGCGTCCACCGCCGCCGCCAAATCGATCTCGCCGCGAATGTGCCGGATCAACCACGGCACGCCGTGCGCTTTCATGGCGGGGAGCGCGGGATCGAGGTGGCGGCCGGCGAGCGCGCGCACCTCGTCGAGGGCGCCTGAGGCCACCATTGCGTCGAAGCGGGAATCGATCCGGCGGTAGAGCTCCGGCCGATCGACATCGAGGAAAACCTTGACCGCGATCTGCGGATCGAGCGCCAACTTCATACCCTGGCCGTGCCAATCCGTGAGCGAGCGGCCGGTCGCCAGCACGACCTCGAGCGCGCGGCTGATGCGGGCGCGATCTCGCGGCATCAAGCGGCGGGCGGTTTCGCCGTCGCGCTCGATGAGTTCGGCATAGAGCGCGGCGATGCCCTCGCGCTTGAGCCGCTCCCTGACCGCCGAGCGGATCTGGGCCGGGATCGGCGGAATGGCGGCAAGCCCCCGCGTCAGCGCCTTGAAATAAAGCCCGGTGCCGCCGGCCAGGATCGGCAACCGCCCTCCCCGCTCGACGGCCGCGAGCGCGCCGCTCGCATCGACGCACCAGCGGCCGACCGAATAATTCTCGGCGGCATCCACGTGGCCGTAAAGCAAATGGGGGATGCGCGCTTCCTCCTCCGGCGTCGGACGCGCCGTGACGATGCGCAGGTCGCGATAGACCTGCATGGCATCGGCATTGATGATCGTGCCGCCGAGCGCCTCGGCCAGCGCCAGCGCCAGCGCCGACTTGCCGCTCGCGGTCGGGCCTGCGATAAGCACGGCCCGCTTTGCCGCCTGATCGGTCATTGCATGACCTTGGTTGCGACGCTGATCTCCAATCCCGCGGCGCCGGCCCTCGACGCTGCTGCGCTCGAACGCGCACGGCGCGCGCTTCCCTCGGCGGAGGCCCCGACCTGGCTCGATCTCGGTATTGCCGCCGATATTCCCTTTACCGGCAGCGCAGAGAATACCCAAGCGGTCGACACGCGGGCGCTCACCGAGCACGTGCGCGCAGCGCTCGCTCCCGCGCCGATCGACGTGCTGCTGCAGCCCGCGAGCGGCCGGCGTAAGCGGCTTTTTCTTGCCGACATGGATTCCACCATGATCGGGCAGGAATGTATCGACGAACTCGCGGATTACGTCGGACTTAAACCGCAGGTCGCCGCCATCACGGAGCGCGCCATGCGCGGTGAGATCGAATTTGCGCCGGCGCTGCGCGAACGGGTCGCGCTGCTCAAGGGCTTGCCCGCGTCGCTGGCCGACAAGGTAATCGCTGAGCGCATCAGGCTTACGCCGGGCGCACGCACATTGGTTGCGACGCTACGGAACAACGGCGTCCATACCTGTCTCGTGACCGGTGGCTTCACGCTGTTCACCAAGCGTGTGGCCGGCATGATCGGTTTTCACGAAAATCGCGCCAACACACTCGTTGTCGATGCCAACGGTCGATTGACCGGACAAGTGATGGAGCCGATCTTCGGGCGCGAAGCCAAGCTCGCGACGCTGATCGAGCTCAGAGGGCGGCTGGGCATCGCGCCGGACGCCACGCTCGTCGCCGGCGATGGAGCAAACGACATTCCCATGATCGAGGCGGCGGGGCTCGGTGTCGCCTATCGCGCCAAGCCGAACGTGGCAAAAGCCGCGGCCGCGCGCATCGATCACGGCGACCTCACCGCGCTCCTCTACGCGCAAGGCTATCGCCGGGACGAGTTCGTGACGGAAGATGAGGAACGATCGTGATCATGCCGGGCAGAAGCGCGTCGAAGACGCGCGTGAACGCGCTTATGCCCCGGCAATGACGATCCGAGATTAGCGCTCCCGGCTTTCACGGGAGTGAACGCAAACCTGCTCGACCGACGTTACTGCAGGCTCAGCGCCACGAAACGCAGTTCGCCGTCGGCGCTCGCGACGAGCAGCAGCGCGGACTTGCGGCCGTCCTTCTTGAGCTTATCGATCTTGGCCTGCAAATCGCCGGTGCTCGCCACCGCCTCCTGCGCGATCTCTACGATGACATCGCCAGGAGACAAGCGCTTATCGGCGGCGGGCGAGCTCGCATCGATACCGGTGATGACGACGCCTTTAACCGTGTCCTTGATCTTGTAGCGCCTGCGCAGATCGTCGGACATGTTGGCAAGCTCAAGGCCAAGCGTTTTTTTCACCACGGGCTTCTCGGGCGTGCCGCTGCCTTTCGGATCCGCAGCCGCCACCCGCTCGCCGTCCTCGAGCCGCCCGAGCGTGACGGTCTTGGTCTCTTCCTTGCCCTTGCGGATGATGACCACCGGCGTCTGCTTGCCGACCGGCGTGTCGGCGACGACGCGCGGCAGGTCACGCATTTCCTTGATGTCCTTGCCGTCGAATTTGACGATGACGTCACCCGGTTCGATGCCGGCGGGCTTGGCCGGACCTTTGTCGTCGACGCCGGCGACCAACGCGCCGCGCGGCGGACTGATCTTCAGACTCTCGGCGATCTCGTCGGTCACCTGCTGGATGCGCACCCCGAGCCAGCCGCGGCGGGTTTCACCGAACTGCTTGAGCTGATCGATGACCGGCATCGCGGTTTTCGACGGCACGGCAAAACCGATGCCGATCGAGCCGCCGGAGGGAGAGATGATCGCGGTGTTGACGCCGACCACCTCGCCGTCGAGGTTGAACAAGGGGCCGCCGGAATTGCCGCGATTGATCGCCGCGTCGGTCTGAATGTAGTTGTCGTACGGACCCGAGTTGATGTCGCGGTTGCGCGCCGAGACGATGCCCGCCGTCACTGAGCCACCGAGGCTAAACGGGTTGCCGATGGCGATAACCCACTCACCCAGCCGCAGTTTGTCCGAATCCCCGAATTTCACTGCTTTAAGCGGTTTGTCCGGCTTCACCCGCAGCAGGGCGAGGTCGGTCTTCTGATCCCTGCCGATGACTTCCGCCTTGAGCCGCGAACCGTCGTTGAGGATGACCGTAACCTCGTCCGCCTCCGAGATCACGTGATTGTTGGTGACGACAATGCCGGACGGATCGATGACGAAGCCGGAACCGAGCGAGCTCACCCGGCGCGGGCCGCGGTTCGGCGGCTCGCCTTGGCCGCGCCGATTGAAGAAGTCCCTGAACAGCTCGTCCAGTTGCGGGTCGTTGGGCAATTGCGGCAGTGGAGAGTTGCGCGTCTCGACCTTCTGCGACGTGGAGATGTTGACCACCGCATCGATCACCTTCTCCGCGATATCGGCGATGGTGTCCGGCCCACGCGCGGCGATTGAAATCGATGACGCCGGCAAGGCCATTGCCGCCGCAGCGAGCAGGGCTAAGGCTGGCTGGCGGATCTGCCGGACAAATTGGACAAGCGTGCCGAGCATGGACGTCTGAGCTCCTGCAGTGATGAAGGCGAGACAGTGCTCCCGTCCTGACATGGACGCAAGGGCGATCTCGCCGCGGCGAATTACGCTTGGGATTAGGGCGGAATCGGGACGCGGCTGGTGCCCCGCCGCAGCGGAAGGTGCGCGCCCCGACTCACCCGCGCACAAGCCAGATCAGTAGGATACCGAGCACGGCAGACGCGATGCCCGCGACGCGCAGCGACGTCTCCGGACTCTCCAGCGCACTCGCGGCCAGCCGTTTTGCGGCACGGGGGAAGGCGGCGAAAAGCAGTCCTTCAATGACGAGCACGAGTCCGATCGCGGCGATGAACTGGGCCATCTTTGCCTAACCGGTGCCGTGATGGCGAAGGCTACCTCGCAGGTGATGTGGCGCCCGAAGTGGAGTTACCCTCACGCGGTTTGCCCGATGGATCCACGAAGAAACGGAAGAACTCCGAGTCCGGCTTGAGCAGCATGCGGGTGTCGTTGGCGCGCAGCCCGGCTTCATACGCCTGCATCGAGCGATAGAACGCGAAGAAGTCCGGATCGCGGCCGTAGGCATCGGCGAAGATACGGTTGCGCTCGCCATCGCCTTCGCCGCGCGTGCGCTCGCCCTTCGACTGCGCCTCGGCGAGTAGAACTGTGACGTCGCGATCCGCCTTCGCGCGAATCTCCTGCGCCTTTTGCGCGCCCTCCGCACGATATTGCGCCGCCTCCTGTTGACGCTCGGTCTGCATGCGCTGGTAGACCGCCTGGCTGTTCTGCTCCGGCAGGTCGGCGCGGCGAATACGCACGTCGACGACAGCGATGCCGTAGCCTTGCGCCTCGGTATTGAGCTGGTCGCGCACGCGCGCCATGAGATGCTCGCGCTGATCGCGCACCACCTGCGTCAGCGTGGCCTCGCCAAGCACGCGCCGCAGCGCCGAGTTGAGCAAGATCGAAAGCTGCGAGTTCGCGAACTCCACGTTGCCCACGGTCTGATAGAATTTCAGCACATCCTTGATGCGATAGCGCGCGAACGCGTCGACCACCAACCGCTTCTGGTCGGAAGCGATCACTTCCTGTGCCGGGTTTTCGAGATCGAGAATGCGCTTGTCGATGGTGATGACGCTGTCGATCAACGGGATCTTGTAGTGCAATCCCGGCTCAGTGATGACGCGCACCGGTTCGCCAAGCCGCACCACCAGCGCTTGGCGGGTCTGGTACACCGTGAACAGCGTGCCGTAGGCGACGATCAGCGCCAGCACGACAAGGGCGGCGACAAGTCCGCCGACAAGATTGAGTCTCATCGGCTGCCTCCGGTCTGGGGCGATGTCTGCGGCCGGCGCGTGAGCTGGTCGAGCGGCAGATAGGGAACGACCCCACCCCCGCTACCCTGGTCGAGGATGATCTTGTCGGTCCCGCCGAACAAGCGTTCCATGGTCTCCAGATACATCCGCTGGCGGGTGACGTCGGGCGCCTTCTTGTATTCGTCATAGACCTGGAGGAAGCGCGCCGTGGCGCCCTTGGCCTCGGCTACCGTCTGCTCGCGATAGGCTTCCGCGCCCTGGATGATCTGCGCGGCGCGTCCGCGCGCTTCCGGCACCACCTTATTGGCGTAGCTCTGCGCCTCATTCTGCGCCCGCTCGCTGTCGGCGCGGGCCGCCTGCACGTCGCGGAACGCATCGATCACCTGCGAGGGCGGGTCCACCTTCTGCAGCTGGACCTGCGCGATCAGGACGCCTGCGCCGTAATCATCGAGCACCTTTTGCATCAGCTCGTGCACGGCGGCTTCGGTGGTCTGCCGCGCCCCGGTCAGGATCGGCGTCAGGCTTGAGCGGCCGACCACCTCGCGCATGGCGCTTTCGGCGACTGCCTTCACCGTGCCTTCGGGCTGCTGGATGTTGAACAGATAATTTTCAACTCCCTTCGCGTCCGGCTTGATCTTCCACAGCACCGAGAAGTCGACGTCGACGATGTTCTCGTCGCCGGTGAGCATGAGACTTTCCTCCGGCACATCCCGCATCGTTGTGCCGCGGCGCAGGTCCTCCACCACACGCATGCCGATATCGATCTTGTTGGTGCGAGTGACCTTCGGAGTAAGCACACTCTCAATCGGATACGGCAGATGATAGTTCAGCCCGGGCTGCACCTCGCGCACGGCTTTGCCGAAGCGCAATACCACGCCACGCTCGTCAGGCTCGACGCGGAAGAAGCCGGAGAACAACCAGATCGCGACTGCGGCCAATACGATCAGGCCGAGGCCCTTGCCGCCGAGGCTGCCGCCCGGCAGCACGGTGCGCAGCTTGTCCTGGCTGCGGCGCAGAAACTCCTCGAGATCGGGGGGCGTCGGACCGGACGGCGGCGGCCCCGAGCCCCAGGGACCCTTACCTCCCCCTGACCCCCACGGCCCGCCGCCCTGATTGCTCCACGGCATCGGCTGCCTCCTCGCTGTCTCGGCCCGCCTGCTTCGAGTTGATGGGGTTATACGGGAGGTGTCATCACGTTACAACGCAGCCGAACCGCGTGCGGCGCGACAACGCATGGCCTTGAATCCCGGTCAGTGGCCTTCATGCGTCGGGTCGGCCGCAACGCGCCGTTCATATGTAAGCGTGGTGAAGCTCGCGTCATCGCCGGGTCCGGCGCGATGTTGGGTACGCTCCGTTTCCCGCCAAATGTCCGGATTGATGACAGGAAACCTCGCGTCACCCTCGGGTTGCAGGTGCACGCGGGTGACCAGTAACCGATCGGCAATGTCGATCGTTTGCGCATAGATTTCGGCTCCGCCAACCACGGCGATCATATCGACGCCGCGGCGCAGCGCGTCACCGCGCGCCGCTTGCAAGGCGGCATCGAGCTTGGATGCCACCACCACGCCGGGCGCGGTGAAATCCGGGTTGCGGCTGAGCACGATATTGGTGCGGCCGGGAAGCGGTTTCGTGGTGAAAGACAGAAATGTCGCCCGCCCCGTCACGAGCGGCTTGCCCCACGTCACGGCGCGAAAAAATTTCATGTCCGATTTGAGCCGCCATGGCAGCGCCCCGCTCCGACCGATCACGCCGTTATCGGCGACCGCGACGACGAGGACGATGTCGATGCGCGATCTTGCACGCGGTCCGCTCACACCGCCACCTTGGCCTTGATGTGCGGGTGAGGGTCGTAGCCTTCGAGCGAGAAATCCTCATAACGGAAGGCGAAGATGTCGCGCACGGCCGTATTGAGCGTCATCCTCGGCAACGGCCGGGGTACGCGCGAGAGCTGCAGCCGCGCCTGCTCGAGGTGATTGAGGTAAAGATGCGCGTCGCCGAGCGTGTGCACGAACTCCCCGGGCTTTAGTCCGCTCACCTGCGCCACCATCAGCGTCAGCAACGCGTAGGAGGCGATATTGAACGGCACGCCGAGGAATACGTCGGCCGAGCGCTGGTAGAGCTGACAGGAGAGCCGACCTTTCGCGACGTAAAACTGAAACAGGCAGTGGCATGGCGGCAGCGCCATCTTCTCGACGTCGGCCGGATTCCATGCTGTGACGATGAGGCGCCGCGAATCCGGATTGCTGCGAATGGCGGAAACCACATTTGCGATCTGGTCGATTACGCCGCCGTCGGGCGTCGGCCAGGAGCGCCATTGCCGACCGTAGACGGGGCCCAATTCACCGCGCTCGTCCGCCCATTCGTCCCAAATGGTGACGCCATGCTCGTTGAGATATTTCACGTTGGTATCGCCGGCGAGGAACCACAGCAACTCATGGATGACGGATTTGACGTGCAGCTTCTTGGTGGTGGTGAGCGGAAAACCGTGCGCGAGGTCGAATCGCATCTGGTGACCGAACACCGACAGCGTGCCGGTGCCGGTGCGATCGTGCTTCTGCACGCCGTCGGCAAGCACGCGTTCCATCAAGTCGAGATATTGGCGCATGGCTCCGATCCTCAGGCGGCAAACAGCCGAGTCGGAGGGCGGAGTCTACCGCGCACCGGCCTGTGGGGGAAATGTGCGGAACGACTTGTGAATATCAGTTCGTGGAACCGGCTGCCTTGATGATCGGCGACCAGCGCTCGATCTCTTTCTTGACCAGAGCCGCCAGCGCCTGCTGACCGCGCTCGGGCCTGCCTGGCAGCACGCTCCCGAGTTCCAGCAGTCGTTTGCGCGTCTGCTCGTCGTCGAGTGCCTTATCGAGCGCGTCGGTGAGCTTGTCGAGGACGGGCTTGGGCGTGTCTTTCGGGGCGAACAGGGCATTCCAGGCCTGCGCCTGAAATTCCGGAAGCCCTGCTTCCTTGCTGGTCGCCACGTGGGGCAGCGTCGAATTGCGCTCGGGTGTGCCTACGCCATAAGCCCTGATCTGGCCCGCTTGCACCTGCTGCACCACGTTGACGATCTGGTCGCACATGTAGTCGACCTGCCTGGAGATCAGCCCCGTCAGCGCCGGCCCGGTTCCGTTGAACGGGATCGACGTCGGCTTCACGCCGAGGATCGAGTTGAGCAATAAGCAGGCGGTGAACGACACCGATCCGACCCCCGCATGGGCCATGTTCAGCGTGTCGACGTTGGCCTTCACATAAGTGACGAACTCCTTCAGATCCTTGGGGGGAAAGTCCTTCCTCGCCAGAATCAAGACCGGCGTGCTCGCCACCAGCCCAATGGGCGCGAAATCTGCATCAGGTTTGTAAGCGAGGTTCGGGTAGAGTGCGACCGAGGCTGCGTGGGTTCCCATATGGCCCATCTCGATCGTGTAGCCGTCCGGATTGGCGCGTGCCGCCCGGGTCGAGGCGGCCGTGCCGCCGGCTCCCACCATATTCTCGACGATGATCGGCTGACCGAGCGTGCGCGACATGTGATCGCTGACGATGCGGGCCATCACGTCGGTCGGTGCACCGGCGGCAAAGGGCACGATCAGCGTGATCGGGCGGGCGGGATAGTCGGCTTGCGCCGCAGCGATCCCCGCGGCCAGGCCGAGCCCGGCAATGGCGGCGATGGCACGAGACAGGACGGGACCCATGGTGGTTTCGTCTTCTCTTGAACGCCTAATTTTTGATTAGTGCATCGACGCGCAAATGCTACCGCCGCCCGGCGGACATGTGACGTCTCCGCGCGATGGCCAGTCATCGCAGCCGGCCCTTATTCGACGAAAACCTCGTCGCGGCGCCGGCGGATTTTCGGTAAAGCAGCAATGATCAGCATGATGATGGCGAGGCTCAGTAGCACCCCCGAAATCGGCCGGGTGAAGAACACCGTCGCATCACCGCGCGCGATCAGCATGGCGCGGCGGAGATTCTCCTCCATCAGCGGCCCCAGGACGAAGCCGAGCAGCAAGGGCGCCGGCTCGAAGTCGTGCTTGAGCAGCCAATATCCGAAAACGCCGAACGCTGCCGCGATGCCGACATCGAACGGAGCGTTGTTGATAGAGTAGATGCCGATGCAACAGAACACGACGATGGAGGGGAACAGGAGCCGATAGGGCACGCGCAACAGTGCGACCCATAACCCCACCAGCGGTAGGTTGATGATCACCAGCGCCAGGTTGCCGAGCCACATGGAGGCGATCATGCCCCAGAACAGATCGGGCTGTTTGGTCATGACCTGCGGACCCGGCACGATGCCGTGGATGGTCATGGCGCCGACCATTAGCGCCATCACGGCATTAGGTGGAATGCCGAGCGTGAGCAGTGGGATGAAGGCGGCCTGTGCGGCGGCGTTGTTGGCGCTTTCCGGCGCGGCAACGCCCTCGATGGTACCGCGGCCGAACCTCTCGGGGTGCTTCGAAATCTTCTTCTCGAACGTATAGCCGGCGAACGAAGCGATGATCGAGCCGCCCCCAGGCAAAATCCCAACCAACGACCCGATGATGGTGCCGCGGGCGATAGGGCCGGAGGAGTCGATGAGGTCCTGGCGGCTGGGCATCAGGCCGGTGATCTTGGTCTTGAGGATTTCCCGGCTCCCGGGCGGAAGCTCAAGGTTGCGGATGATCTCGGCGAATCCGAACACGCCCATGGCAACGTTGGCGAACCCGATGCCGTCGGCCAGTTCAGGGATGTCGAAGGTCATGCGCCCGGCACCGGTCTCCAGGTCGGACCCCATCATCGACAACAGCAGCCCCAGGACCACCATGGCGACTGCCTTCAGCACCGAGCCCTTGGCCAGTACGACCGCGAACATCAGGCCGAGCGTCATCAGCGAGAAATATTCCGCCGGCCCGAACAGCAGGGCGAGACCGGTCAACGGCGCGCCGAGCGCGGCGACCAGCACGGTCGCGACGCAGCCGGCGAAGAACGAGCCGATGGCCGCGATCGCAAGCGCCGGCCCCGCCCGACCCTGCTTTGCCATCTCGTGGCCGTCGAGGCAGGTCATCACCGAGGAGGACTCACCCGGGATGTTGACGAGGATCGATGTCGTCGACCCGCCGTATTGCGCGCCATAATAGATACCGGCGAGCATGATCAGGGCGCCGACCGGCGGCAGTCCGAATGTAATCGGCAAGAGCATTGCGATGGTGGCAACCGAGCCAACGCCCGGCAGCACCCCGACCAGGGTACCGACGAGGGCACCGATCATGCAGAACAGAAGGTTGTAGGGATTGACCGCGACTTGAAAGCCCAGCGCGAGATTCGCAATAAGGTCAGACATGGCTTACCCCACTACGTCGCGTCAAAATCGCGGCCAGAGTTGGAACGGTAAGTTGAGCAGGTAGACGAATAGGAAGACGCAGAACACCGTCATTACCGCTGCCGCTATGAGACCTTCGACCAAACGCATTTCCTTCGATCCGAAGATCGAGATCATGTAGGTGAAAAAGGTCGCCGGGATCAGACCCAGGGGGCGGATCATGGCGGCGAAGCTCAGGATCGCGCCTATCACCAGGATCGGGCCGCGCAGCTTGTATTTCTCGATGCCAGGCCCGTCGCTAACGAGACCGACGACGGCGATCGCAGCGCCGAGCGCGATCAGCACGCCAGCGAAAAGACGTGGCGCGGTTCCCGGACCGAAGGCAAATCCGCGCTGGCCCGGCAGTTCCGCGGAGGCGACGAGCGCCAACGTCGCCAACATCACGAGGGCGAGACCGCCGTAAAAGTCCTGCGGCGCGCGCACCGGCATGAGCCCTGCCGTCACGGCCGCCCCGATCAAGAACAGCGCGATGGAAACTGCTCGCGGAGCGGTCGGGCTCGACACATAAAAAGTGGCGAGAAAGAGCCCGAGGCCGACGGCGGCCACGAACAGTCCCCCCCGCCATGTGCGCCCGTTAAGAAACGAGAGCCCAAAGCCCTGATGCTTCGGGGACGGATTGACGCCCTCGGACATGATTACTCCCCTCGGAACCGACGAGGGCCGGGAAACTGCCGCTCCCTTCGCCCTCTTTATCAGCACTCCAAGGTGCCGTCAGTAGCACATTCGGATGGGCGGCGGGAAGCAATCGCGGCAAAATTAACGTGTCAGAGCAGTCCGGCGAACCCGAGCAGCGCTGCGGCAGCAAAAATCCACAGCGGGCTCACACCGTGTCGCGTAGGTCGTCAGCGAGGTGGCCAGCGTCATGGCAAGCGTCGGGAAACTGTGCGCACGGGTCAATGCGGCCCGCCATAACGCGTCCTTAAAGCGTTGAGCGTTCCTGCCAAGCGGCTGCGTTCCGGCCGGAAGTAGCGCCGCCTGATCGCAAAGCAGAGAGGAGCGCAAAATCGCCTGCGCGCTGGGCAGCGTGTCCTCTTTACTGCTGCATCCGTGCGGTCGGGACGCTGGCGCGCTTAGGGCGAGGGTCGCAGAGATGGGCCATTACTTGGCCGGCGTTGCGGTCCCCGTTCCCATGCTCTTTTTTCGTCAACCGTATGCGCCTATATTAAGAGCTGCCGGCGTGAGCCGGCTATGGCAATAAACGGCCGTCGGAATAAACCTATCGGACCCGGGGGCAGTACCCGGCGCCTCCACCATCAGGGGTCAGTGGTCAGAAGTCGTTCGTCAATCGCGACCACTGATTACTGATCGTTGAGACGGGGGCGAAATAGGATCGACGAGGGCGTAAAGGGCGTGCTTTTGCTCGGCATGGTTCCACCGTTATCGGGCCGCATTCATAGTTGCCAACGACAACTATGCTCCGGTTGCCCAGGCCGCGTAACGCGGTTTGGAATACCGATCTGAAGTCCTGAGGTCTTAGCAGCTTCAGGCGGGGTTCGGAGGCACCTGGCAACAGAAGCCTCCACTTCCATATTCTCAGGGATGCTGGCGCGCGCGTGGTCGCGCGCGTAGCATTGCGTCAGTGAGTCCATCGCGCGTTGGGGGCCGGGTGGAGCGTTCAAGGGATCACCTATGGCCGTCGATTACATCCGCTACGACATCTTGGCCCAAGACGCCCTACGCGGCCTCGTGCGTAGAGTGCTCATGGACGCTGCCAAGAATGGTCTGCCCGGAGAACATCACTTCTATATTTCCTTCGACACGCGCGCCGATGGTGTGCGTCTATCGCCGCGCATGCGCGCGCAGTATCCCGAGGAGATGACCGTCGTCCTCCAGCACCAGTTCTGGGATCTGGAAGTGACCGACAGTGGGTTCGAGGTCGGCGTGTCCTTTGGCGGCATCCCGGAACGAGTGGCGGTCCCGTTCGCCGCGGTTAAAGGATTCTTCGATCCTTCGGTGCAATTCGGCCTGCAGTTCGAGGAGGTGGCGGACGGTGGCCTCGAAGAACCCGGTCAAACCGACCCGAACGCCGTTGCAGGCAGCACGCGCGACGCAACGAGGTCGGGAGAGCACCACGCGATCGCGCCGGTGGTGCCCGTCCCCGCCAATCCTGAGCCAGCGAAGACGACCACCCAAGATGACAAGCCCGGCGAGGTCGTGCGGCTCGACCGCTTTCGCAAAAAATAGAGAGTCGGTGCGCGGCAGGAATGATCGGCCTGCCGGCTCACGCGCGCGGCGGCACGGCCTCCACACACCAAACGTGTGCGACAATGCGGACGCATTGTCGGTAAACCTTTTGTGAGGGTGCGATCGCTTATCAACGCGGATATGCAAACCCGCATTTCTGTCGCACTGGATGCCGGCACAAAATCTTCTGTAAAAATCTTGGCAACGCCGACCGCATCGGAAGGATCGACGTTGTTAGAAATCCTACGTAGTTCAAATAGATAGGCGCACAAGGGGAAGCTTAGCTTCGGCGGTTAACGATTCTGGCTTGTGCCGCCGAAGGTTCGATTCGAAAGCTGCAATAGCCCGATTGTTTGTTTTTTTTGTCCTCGGACGGGAACCCAGACCAGCGTCCGCCGCCACGCTATGGGCGCATTTGGCTCCGAAGCACCGTGCAAGGAAACACCCTTGAGCGGCTCATCGGGTGCGGGATGGCCGATATCGTTAACCTGCGCAGAGCGCGCAAACGGGTCGAGCGGCAAATGGCTGAACGAACAGCATCTGCCAATCGGCTGCGGTACGGACGCAGCAAGACCCAGCGCGACCTCGAAGCCAAACGCGACGTCAAGGCCCGCCGCGACCTCGACCGCCACAGGATCGAAACGGGAGACGAGCGATGAAATCTCCGGTCGTCAAACGCTCTATCGTCATTGCCGGCCATAAGACCAGCGTCAGTCTCGAGGACGCGTTCTGGAAGGGACTCAAAGAAATCGCCAACGAGCGCGATATAACTTTGTCCGAACTGGTCGCTGCGATCGACTCGGATCGGCAGCACGGCAACTTGTCATCGGCCATTCGCCTGTTCGTGCTCGACTTCTATCGCAACCAACTTTCCGACCATAAGGCGACGCGCGAGGGATCGCGCGACGCGATCGAGGCGCGCGCCGCCTCGAACGCGTAGCGGTGTGCCGCTTCCGCGGCGGCGCTAATTTCCGAACAATATCTCGGACAGAGAGCGCGGCCGCGGGGGCGCGGGCGGCGGCCTCTGCGCTTGGGTCGGAGCGGACGGCGTGACCGCCGGCTGCGCGCGCGGCGCACGCGGCGTCGGCGCCGGGCGGATGTCGATGGGCGCCGGCAGCGGTTGAACCCCTTCAGCCGCGGGCGCGGGCGATTTGGGCTTGGCTGGGCTCGGCGGCTTCGGTGCAGCCGGATCGGCATTGGTCTTGACCGCGGCAGGTTGCACCGACGAAGCGGGCGTGCGCCCCTCCAATACGTCGAGCTTTTTCGATTGCTGCTCGACGGCGCGCAGCGCGAGCCAACTCGCGAGCGCGGCGACATCGACGGTGCGCTTGGGCGTCTCGATCGGTCCCTTCAGCACGATCCCGATTTCCGGCCGCGTATCCGTGGCAGCACCCGCGCCGGCTCCGAACAAGGTAAGCCTTGCGTCGAGGGCGCCTTCCGCCAGATTGACCGTTCCGCCGGCGGTGAGGTCGGCGCGTTGCGCGCGCACCGTCGGGTTGTTCAGCCGCACCTGGCCTTCACTGATCGTGATCGCACCCTCGGCGAGCGCGATGCCAAGGCCGCCGCGCGTGAGCGCGGCATCCGCGCGGTCTCGTATCCTGGCGGCGTCGATGGGCAAACCCTGATCGACCGCACGGGTCACGGCATCGAATGCCGCGGGATCCAGCCGCATCACCCGGCCATTTTCGAGCGTGAAGCTGCCGGTGCCGACCAGCGAGCCGACAAGTGCAACCGGACTCATTCCCGACCCCTCGGCGGTCGCCTCGACGGTCAGCCGGCCCGAGAGCGATCCTTCGGGCAGAAGTTCGGCGGCATTGGCACCGACAAGGCGCAGCTGCGTGCGCGCGCTGAGTCCATTGGTGCGGCGGAGAAACGTCAGGTCTGCGGCCGCCTGGCCGCCGGCAAGGCGACCTTCCATTCCCTGCAACGCCAATTCGGAATCTCCGAAGCGGAGCACGCCGCGGACATCCTGCGCGGCAAGCTTGGGCGTGAGAGCGAGGCGCGCCGCTTTGACCGCGACTTGACCGCTAAGTCCCGGTAACGCCTGCTCGAACGGTTCGGCCGGCCAGGGCCCAGAGGCATTCGTGCTCGCACCGGCGCTCGCGGCGCCCTGTGCCGGCATTCCAATTGCGGCGGCGATGGCGGCGGGCAGATCGAGCGCGCCCAGTTCGAGGTCGCCTTCGACCGTGATCGGCTGCTGTTGCACGCCAAGCTCGAGCCGCCCGCGGACGCTTGCTCCCGCCACCGTCCCCGTAAGGTCGCTGACGCGCACGGTCGCTTGGCTCAAAGCGAGCCGCGCCGTCACCGATGCCGGCAGCGGCTCGGTCGGGCGGCCGCCCGACCGGGGCGAGCGAACGGTCGCGTTGGTGATCTTGAGATTGAGGTCGGCGCTCGCTTTCACACGATCCGCCACGTGGACGGAGCCATTGCTCGCGATGTTGAGCGCGCCGGCCGCGAGTTGGGCATCAACGGCAAGCTCGCCGTCGAGTGGTCCTTTCACCGCCAATGTCAGGCGCGCCGGCCGCTTGTCGACCACCAGGAAACGATCGAGGCCGATCAGTTCGATCAGCGCGGCCGCGTCATCCGCATCCAACTTCCCGCTGAGGTCCACCCTGGCGCGCGCGAGCGCCCCGAGATCGTCGAGCTTGATCGCGTCGTTCGCGCCGGCTGCGTCGCCTTGCATCGCCAAGCGGAACGCGCCGGCACGGCCGTCGATCTTGATCTTCGCGGCCGCACCGGCCGCCGGGGACGGATCGACGCTGACCGCCGCGCGCAGTGTGAGCGGCACCAAACGTCCCGCTGAGCGGCGCAACCGGTCGCCCGCTTCGGGAGCAATTTTGTCCAGTAGCGCCACGAGGCCGTCCAGCGCCCGCGCATCGACGTCGAGCGTCATCGCGCCGCGCGGCGACTGCGCCTTGGTGTCGATGCGGCCCTTAGCCGCCAGTGTCGCTCCGCCGAAGTCTGCAATCGCGAGGCGCGCGATCTCGAAGCCATTCGCATCGCTGCGCATCTCGATCTCGGCCTGCTTCGCCTCGATGCCGGCCACGAGGGCGCGCGCAATCTTGAGCGAGAGCGCGCCTTCGCGCGGCCAGTCGAACGTCGTCTCGCCGAGCACCGCCTTGGCAACGGCGTGGATGCGATCGAAATCGATTTCAGGCGCGTTCAGCACGGCCTCGACTCGCGCCGGCCGCTCGTCACGCGCCCAGCTGTAACTCAACCGTCCAGCAACGGTCATGCGGTCGAGTTCGAACTTGAGGCGATCGATGGCGATAGCATCGCTGCCGATGGTAAGATCTCCGCCGAGGCGCAGCGGCCCCGAGTAGACGGCCTGCTCGTCGCTGCGTTCGGTCAACCAAGCGACGAGCGCACGCGGGTCATTGGCCTCAAGCCGCGTCGATCCCACGAACTGCGCGCCAGTCGACGTCGCGACGAGGCGGCCCTTGAGGCGCAGCTGACTCATGCCCGGCGCACGCAATTCCAGGCCCCTGATCTCCACACCGTCGGCATCGGCCTTCAGATCGGCGGCGAGGCGCGCCAATGCCGCACCGCCGAGCGTGACGTTCTCGGCGCTGAGGTTGAGCGCCGCAGGGATCGGCAACCGGGAGGCCGCAAGGAAGGATTCGGCCAACGTCTTGATAGCAACGAGCGGGCGCCGGCGCGCCGGTTCGGGCAGCGCCAGCACGCGGTCGAAGTCGATCTGCGGCGACGACAGCGCGCCCTTGAACTGCGGCTGCCCCCCGAACGTGAGATCGGCGCTGCCCCTGAGCTTCACCGCCCGGTCGTCCGGTCCATATTGGAATTCGATCTGCTCCAACACCGCCGCAGCACTATCTCCTCTAATCCGGCTGGTGACCCGCCACGGCTCGGTAATGACCGAACCGGCGCCTGCGGGCGCGCGGCCGACTGCGCGGGCGAGTTGAAGGCTGCCTTCGAAGCGCGGCACCCCACGCTGCAGCCAAAGCGAGATGTCCGCTTCGGCGGCGATTGGCTGCTCGGTCGCATCGACGGCCAGCCGCACCTTGGCCGCGCCGTCGTCGGCGATCCTCCCGATGGCAAGGCGATAGGGATAACGCTGGCCGGCGACGACGAATGAGCCCTCCCCTTTGGCCGGGCCAACCAGCGAGCGGACCTCGCCCGTGAAGTCGAACTTCTCGAGCACGACTCGGGCATCGCTCGCGGCATCGGCCAGGCTCGCGCGGCCGTCCTGGATTTGCAGCCGCGCGATGGACACCCCCTCGAGGTCAAAGCCGAGCTTGGGAACGGGCCAGGCAACGCGGCCGGTGCGGTCGAGCCCGGCGGTGAATTCGGCGCCTTCCAGCTGGGCCTCGGCGATGCGCCATTCGCCACGCGCCAGCGCACCCAGCGCGAATTCGATGCGCAAAAGCCGCGCGCGCACCTTGCTGCCCTCGTCCGGGCGGCCGAATTCGACGCCCTGCAAGACGACGGTCGGAGTGGGCAGGAGTCGAGCGTCGAGCGCACCAGTCACGCGGAAGTCGAGCCCGGTCAGACGGCTGGCTCTGGCCTCGAACTCGCCGCGATAGCTGTTCCAGTCGATAAAAAGCGGGCCAACTAGCGCCGTCACCAGCGCCAGGATGATGGCCATCGCAACACCGAGCAGCGTCGTCTGCACGCCGTCTCCACCCCGGGTCTCGACCCTCGCACCGGGCGGTGTGCGCGGGCCCGGAAAAAAGCCCGATCACCAATGAGTTGAGCACGATTTATGCTACCGGACCGTGACGCGCCCCGCGACCGATCCTTGTTCCGCTCCGCCCCAAGCGCAGTGGCAATATCCGGCGCCTTGACGGCAAATCTATGTCGGCTGCCAATAAGTTAGGGGAGAAATCCCAGCAATTGCGGCGGATCGCGGCCGCTCAGCGCCAAGCTGCGCTCAGTCGATCGCGACGATCTTTCCGGGATTCATGATGTCGTGGGGGTCGAGCGCCCGCTTGATCGCCGCCATGGACGCGAGCGCCGGGCCTCCCAGTTCGCCGGCGAGATATTTCATCTTGCCCTGCCCGATGCCGTGCTCCCCCGTGCAGGTGCCATCCATGGCGAGCGCACGCTCGACCAGCCGCTCGCACAGCGTCTTGGCGGCCTTCACCTCCGCCGCATCGTCCATATCGACCAGCAATGTGAGATGGAAGTTTCCATCCCCCACATGCCCGAGGATCGGCGCGACAAGGCCAAGTTCGGCGATCTCGCGCTGGGTTGCGGTGACGCATTCCGCCAGGCGCGAGATCGGGACGCAGACGTCGGTGGCCAACGCCTGGGCGCCGGGGCGCAACGCCCGCCCCGCCCAATACGCGTCGTGGCGCGCCTGCCACAGGCGCGAGCGATCCTCGGGTTTGGTCGCCCATTCGAACGGGCCGCCGCCGAAGTCGCGCGCGATCTCGCCGAAGCGTTCGGCCTGCTCGGCGACACTGGCCGGCGAGCCATGGAATTCGACGAACAGCATCGGCACTTCCGGCAGCGCAAGCTTGGAATAGAGATTGGTCGCCTTCACCTGCAGCTCGTCGAGCAGCTCGATGCGCGCAACGGGGATGCCGAACTGGATGGTCGCGATCGTGGCATTGCACGCCGCCTCGACCGACGGGAACGGGCACACGCCGGCCGAGATCGCCTCGGGAATGCCAGAGAGCTTGAGCGTGAGCTCGGTGATGACGCCGAGCGTGCCTTCGGCGCCGACGATCAGCCGGGTGAGATCGTAGCCGGCTGACGACTTCTTGGCGCGCCGGCCGGTGGTCATCAGCTCGCCGTTCGCCAGCACGACCTTGAGCGCGAGCACGTTGTCCTTCATCGTTCCGTAACGCACCGCGTTGGTGCCGGAGCAACGCGTCGCCGCCATGCCGCCGAGCGAGGCGTCCGCGCCGGGATCGAGGGGAAAGAACAGGCCTTGGTCGCGCAGATACTCGTTGAGCTGCTTGCGCGTGATTCCCGGCTCGACCACACAATCGAGATCTTGCGCGTTCACCGCCAGCACGCGGTTCATATCGCGAAAATCGATCGACACGCCGCCGTAGGGCGCATTGATATGGCCTTCGAGCGAGGTGCCGGTGCCGAAGGGAATGACCGGGACGCGCCGCTCGGCGCAGAGCCGCACGATGTCCTGCACTTCGTCGGTCGCCTGCGGGAAAATCACCGCGTCGGGCGGCTCGTTGGCGATCCAGGTCGTGGTGTTGGCGTGCTGCTCGCGCACCGCTTGCGACGTGACGAGCCGATTGCCGAATTTCGCCGCCAGCG